>JBDTIE010000313.1:0-15961 GCA_039936515.1 Rhodanobacter sp.
TGCACAGCGTGATCGCGTTTTTCTTCAACGTGTTCATCATCGCCATCACGGTCAATATCGTCGCCGGACAGGGCTCGTGACCTCCGCTTCATCGTCCCCGCGCGCGGACGACGTTGACTTGCGCACAGGGGCGGGGCGGTATACTCCGGCCATCCCAACGCGACAGTCGCACCGAGGCCACAACACTTGAACAAACGCCAGCGCACCCCCGCGACCATCACCGTCGAGTCCATCCGCCAGCAGGTCATCGCCGCCCTGGAATCGCTCAAGGCCAAGGATGTTCGCGAGATCGACGTGCGCGGGCGCACTTCCATTGCCGACCTGTTGGTGATCGCCTCCGGCACCTCCGCGCGCCACGTCAAATCCATTGCCGATGAAGTCACCCGCTTTGCCAAGCAGGCGGGGGTGATACCACTGGGCGTGGAGGGTGGGGAAGAGGGCGAATGGGTGCTGGTGGACCTGGGCGATGTGATTGTCCACGTCATGTTGCCACGGGTGCGCGAGTTCTATGGTCTGGAACGTCTGTGGACGGTGGGCGGCGACAACCACGCGGATACTGCGCAGGCGGGGTGAGTGGTGCCGCTCGGGAGTGCTGGTTGGAATGACGCGGGTTGTTGACGGGGTGTCTTTTTGACCGAAGCGGTCGCCAGGCGTCCCCTCACTTCCATCCTCTACCGGCCCGGGCGGGGCTGCAAAGGCGGCGCAGCGCGCATGGGTTTCCATTGGTTTCACCGGGGTGAGCCATGCGTGCGCGGCTGATTGCCGTGGGCGAGCGCATGCCTGCGTGGGTGGCCGCAGGCTTTGCCGAGTACCGCAAGCGGCTGTCGCACACGTTGCCGCTGGAGTTGGTGGAGCTCAAGCCCGGCCATCGCGGCAAAGGCGCCGATGACGTGCGGGCGATGCACGATGAAGCCGCCGCGGTTGTCGCCTTGCTCGGGCGCGACGAGCATGTGATCGCGCTCGACGGCGGCGGCAAGCCATGGTCCAGCGAGGCGCTGGCCGGGCAGTTGGACGGGTGGCGGATGGCCGGTCGTGACCTGGCTTTCCTGGTTGGCGGACCGGATGGCCACGCGCCCGAAGTGCTTGTGCGCGCGCAGCAGAGGTGGTCGCTTGGACCGCTTACCCTGCCACACATGCTGGTGCGCCTGCTGCTTGTCGAACAGTTGTATCGCGCCACCACGATTGTGGCCGGGCATCCTTATCATCGCGGCTGAGCCGCCGGATACGCCCATGCTTTATCTCGCTTCGCAATCGCCACGTCGCCGCCAGTTGCTGCAGCAGCTTGGCGTCGACTTTCGCGTGCTGGACGTCGCGGTGCCCGAACACCGCACAGTGGACGAAACGCCCGATGCCTATGTCAGCCGCGTGGCACGCGACAAGGCACACGCCGGGTTGCGTCTGCTGGCCAATGCGGCCGATGCGCTGGTGCTCGGCGCCGATACTGAGGTCGTGCTCGACGGCAGCGTGTTCGGCAAGCCAGCGGATGCCGCCGACGCGGCAAGCATGCTCGAGCGCCTGGCCGCGCGCACGCACCAGGTGATCTCCGTGGTGTGGGTCGTCGCCGCCGGGCGTGAGCGAAGTGCGGCATGCACCTCGCAGGTGCGATTTGCCCCGCTGCAGCCAGCGCAGATTGCTGCCTACGTCTCCACCGGCGAACCGTTCGGCAAGGCTGGCGCGTATGCCATACAAGGTCGCGGCGCAACCCTTGTCGAGCATCTGCAGGGCAGTTACTCCGGGGTCATGGGGTTGCCGCTGTTCGAGACCGCGCAGCTGCTGGCCGTGGCGGCGGCGTGGTTGCACTCAGACGCCAGCGCCTAGGGCTGAAAACAGCACGCCTAGCGCCAGCGCGTTGTGCACGCCATGGGCCAGTACCGCCGGCCACAGCGAGTGCCCGTGCACGCGCAACCAGGCCAGCGCCACGCCCAGCAGCAACAATTGCGGCAACGCGTACCAATGCCAGCCCAGGCCTGGCAGGTGGATCGCAGCAAACGCCGCGGCACTGAGCAGCGCCCCCACCGGCAGGCCACAGCGCGGGATCAGCGCTGACAGCAAGACGCCGCGGAACAGCAGTTCTTCGGCCACCGGTGCGATGCTGATCGCCAGAACCGCCAGCGCGATGCGTCCGCCCAACGGCGCGTTGCGCACGATCTGCTCGACGTTCTGGCCCACCTCGTGGCCGCGTGCCAGCACGTGCGTTATCACTCCGCCCAGCCATGGCGCGAGGAGGCCCACCAGGACAGCGATGAGCAGCCAGCGCCACTGCGGCACGGCGCAAACGCCAAAGCCTGGCGGCGTGCGTCCTGGCCAAAGACGCGGCCAGCGCCAGCGCGCCAGCAGCACGACCGCGAACGCTGCCGTGCCCACCGCTGCGAACGCCAGTATCGCGGTCTGTGCTGGTTGCAGCGCCCCTGTGGCCGCTTCCTGCATCCGGTGCAGCAGTGCCACCCCGAGCATGCCGACCCCGACCTGTAGCGCCAGATACAGCCCGATCAGCCCGACGGCACTGCCAATACCCGGCGCCGACCACGCCGATAGGGTCGGAGCAGAACTCATGCTGGCATGCCGACAGTCAGCGCGTGCGCAGCCGTGGCAGGACGCGCGCGATGGATTGGTCCGCGTACCGCATCACACCGACAGCAACATGGCGCGGCCCACACCGAACGCCGCCATCAGCAGCAGTGCAAACCACGCCAGCATGCCCACGCCGTAGCCGGGGCCGCGCTTGGCCGGGTCCCGCAGGTAGGCCAGCGCGTACCAGATCCGGCCGGCAATCCACACCAGCCCGGCAATGCCCGCCCAGCCACCGAAGCCAAACTGCGTGGCCAGCCACAGGGTTGGCAAGAACATCACGCTGGCTTCGAGCGTGTTCATCTGCACCCGGTAGGCGCGCTCGAACTGCGGGTGACCGCTCACCGCCGGAGCCTTGATGCCGTATTTCCCGCGCGCCCGCCCCACTACGGCCATGCAGGCAAACAACAGCAATACGGTAAGCAAGGTCACCACAGCGCTCAAGTGGTTCATGTATCCATCCTCACAAAAGATCGCTTACTGTAGCCGCTGCGCGCGCCGGCAACGGCGCTGCGTGACGCCTGCGCGGCACAACATCGGATTCCACTGCGGAGAAACATATGGATTGGCGAAAGGGCGGCAGCAGCAGCAATGTCGAGATGGGCAGCAGCGGCGGCGGGCGCGGCTTTGGCGGCGGCGGACGCATGGGCCTGGGTGGGCTGGTGGTGCTGGCGCTCATCGGCTGGGTCTTCTTCAAGAATCCCATGGCGTTGCTGGATCAGGGTGGCGCGTCGCTTGATCAGGGCACCAGCGCTCCCACCGAGGTTGCACCAGAGCAGCAAGACTTCGTCAGCGCGATCCTGCATTCGACCGAGCAGACCTGGGGCGCCATCTTCCAGGCGCGCGGCGCAACATATGTAGAGCCCAAGCTGCACTTGTTCACCGGCGCGGTGAACACCGCCTGCGGTGGCGCGAGCTCCGCAGTCGGCCCGTTTTATTGTCCGCGCGACCAGAAGGTGTACCTGGACGTGACGTTTTTCCAGCAACTGCAGGACCGGTTCCAGTCGTCGGGCGATTTCGCCCGTGCCTATGTCATCGCGCACGAGGTCGGCCACCACGTGCAGCAGCTGACCAGAGTGTTCGACAAGGTGGACGCCGCGCGCCGCCGCGGGGCGGCGATGGAAGGGGCGAACGGCTTGTCCGTGCGCCAGGAACTGCAGGCGGACTGCTATGCCGGGGTGTGGGCCAACCACAGCCAGCAGCAGCTGAACTGGCTGCAGCCGGGGGATATCGAGTCGGCGCTGAACGCCGCCAGTCACATTGGTGACGATGCGCTGCAGCAGCAGTCGCAAGGGCAGGTGCGGCCGGACACTTTCACCCACGGCACTTCGGCGCAGCGCGTGCACTGGTTCAAGACCGGCTTTGACAGTGGCCAGATGGAGCAGTGCAACACCTTTGCCGGCGCGATCTGAGCTCAGCTGAAAGCCGGCAAGCCCAAGGCTTGGCGCAGCGGGTCGAGCAGCGGGCCGTAATGTGCGGTGCGCGCGGTGTCACGCTGCAGCGGTTGACGCACCTGCGCGGCGCTTGCCGTGCGCACGGCGCGGCTGGCGTGCTGGAAGTCCATGCACGCCGGCTCGAAGGGCAAATCGCAGAACGTGAGCAGGGCGCGGATCTCGTGCCCTGGATCGGCCAGCAACGCTTCGTAGTGCTGGATGCGGATGCGCTGCGGACGGGCCGCGCACCACGCGTCCAGCGTTCGGTCGTGGTCCAGCGTGTACGCACCAATGTCCGCCAGCGTGCAGGAAAAATGCGGCAACCGGTAGAACTGCTGCTTGAAACATGACCAGCCAGTTTCCACCTGGTCTCGTCGCGTGTCGACGATATGTGCGCCCGGCAGCATGGCGCCGAGGATGCCGGCCAGCAGCCAGTTGGACGGCAGTTTGTCGGTGTGGCGTGCCTTGTGCGCGCGCCAATGCGCGGTGCGCGCGAGGTAATCGTGGCCCAGTCGCGCCCAGTCATCGGCGCTGGCGCGTGGCAGCCACTGCAACAGCGGCTGCCGTCGGCGTGTGGATTCGGCGCCCAGCACGTCTTCCAGGTCGTTCAATTCACTGCCGCCTTCCACTCGCGTGTGTGCGGCAAGGATCTGCTCGAACAACGTGGAGCCCGAACGCGGCAAGCCGACGATGAAGATCACCTCCCGGCCACGCAACGGTTCGGTGGCGTTCGGCAAGTGCGCCGAGGCGGCGCGCATGGATTGCACGTGCGCATGGAACAGGTCGGCCCGCCACGGGGCGCGTTCGCGCAATTGCGCATTGGCCAGCGTCAATGTGGCAAACGCCTGCTCATGCAACTGCTGGTCCTCATACACCTTGCCCAGCGCGAAACCCATGGCAATGCGATCTTCGGCGCGCAAATCGTGCCGTTGCAGCAACGCTGCAAGCTGCGTGCGGTCTTCGCCTGACAGCGGTCGTGTCTTGATGTTGGCCAGGCCACGCCACGCATCGCCGCAAGCCGGGTGGATGGCAAGCGCAGCGCGGTAGCGCGTACTGGCGTCATCCAGTCGGCCGGCGTGCAGCAGTGCGTCGCCCAGCAGGATCGCTGCGGGAAGCAGATCCGGCGCAAGCGCATGGGCGCGTTCCAGCGCCCGGATGGCGGCGGCCGTATCTCCGCACGATTGCAAGTGCCGGCCCAGGTTGAACCAGGGCATCGGCGCGTCCGGGGCCAGCGCGCACGCACGACGCCAACTGCCCAGCGCCGCCTCGGCGTCGCCCACTGCGCGTTGCAGGTTGCCCAGGTCCGACCAGGCCACGGCGTAATCCGGCCATTGCGCCAGCACCTGCTGCAGCAGGGCGTGCGCCTGCGCCGGGCGTCGCGCGCGAACGTGCAGCAGCGCATACACGCGCAGCGCCTCCGGGTGTGCGGGATGCCGCGCCAGCAGCGCGTCCAGCTCGACGCCTGCGGCGGTCACATTGCCCTCGCGCAGTGCCCACGCAGCGGCCTGCAGATGCTTGCGTCCTGCCGCGTCCAGGCCATCCAGCCGTGGCCCCGCGGCACTGGCTCGTTCGGTCTGGTCGCGGACTTCAGGCATGGATGGCATCAGCAGGGACAATCCACCAATGATGCGCTTTCGGGTGCCAATCCTGCGGCAGGACAAACCACATTGGTCGTTGCGCAACGGACAAAGTGGCGACGGCCGAACTGCAACACACTGCCGCATACTCGCCTTGCATTCGGTGAGGATCAGTGATGCGGCGGCTTGAAACCACCGGCCCGGGGCTTGAACACGCCCGGACGCTTTGCCGGTCGGTGTGGCGCCGCCGGAGCAGCACCTGCGGCGTTGTCGCCTTCCTTGCCGTCCCATTCATGAATGCGCAGTTGCTGCTGCACCACCCACACCTTCTTCAGGTGCTCGAAGATTTCCGCTGGCATGCCGTCGGGAAGATCGATCAAGCTGTAGTGGTCGCGGATGCTCAGGCGGCCGATGAACTGGCTGTCCAGACCGGCCTCGTTGGCGATGGCGCCGACGATGTTGCCCGGCTTCACGCCGTGTTCGTGTCCAACCTCGATGCGGTAGGTGCGCTTGCCCTCTTCGGTGGCGTGCGGGCGCAACGGACGCTGGCCAAATTCGCGCGGCGCTCGCTCACGTGCGTCGCCGGCAGCCGCGCGCGCCGATGCCGGGCGGCGGTCGTGGTCATTGGATTCGCGCCCGCTGCGTGGCGCAGGGGTGCGCTCGCGGTTGGCCGGTTCGATCCTTTCGCGCCGGGCCGGTGGCGCCAGCAGCAGCGGCTGGTTGCCCTGCGCGATACGCGCCAGGGCGGCGGCAATTTCCAGCGCCGGCACGTCGTGCTCCTGCTCGTATTGTTCGATCAGCTTCTGGAACTGGCCGAGCTCACCCATTGCAAGCGTGTCGCTGATGCGCTGCTTGAACTTTGCAATGCGCACGTCGTTGACCACATCCACGGAAGGCAATTGCATCTGCTCGATCGGTTGCCGCGTGGCGCGCTCGATCGCGTGCAGCATGCCCTTTTCGCGCGGGCTGACAAACAGGATCGCCTCGCCGCTGCGTCCGGCACGGCCGGTGCGGCCGATGCGGTGTACGTAGCTTTCCGTGTCGTAGGGAATGTCGTAATTGAACACGTGGCTGATGCGGTCCACGTCCAGTCCACGCGCGGCGACATCGGTGGCCACCAGGATGTCCAGCTTGCCGTCCTTGAGCTGCTGGATCACGCGTTCGCGCTGCGCCTGGGCGATGTCGCCGTTGATCGCCGCCGCCGCCAGCCCGCGTGCCTGCAGCTTGCCGGCCAGCTCGTCGGTGGCCTGCTTGGTACGGGCAAAGATGATCATCGCGTCGAACGGTTCGGCCTCCAGGATGCGGGTCAACGCATCGAGCTTGTGCATGCCGCTGACAAACCAGTAGCGCTGGTGGATGTTGGGAGTGGTGCTGGCCGAGGACTTGATCACGACCTCGACCGGGTCCTTCAGGTGGCGCTGCGCAATCTTGCGGATCGCGGTCGGCATGGTGGCGGAAAACAGCGCCACCTGGCGCTCCGGTGGCGTCGCGTGCAGGACTTTTTCGACGTCGTCGATGAAGCCCATGCGCAGCATCTCGTCGGCCTCGTCCAGCACCAGGTATTTCAGCGCGGAAAGGTCCAGCGTGCCCTTGTCCAAGTGGTCGATGACACGCCCGGGCGTGCCCACCACCACGTGCACGCCGCGCTTGAGCGCATGCAATTGCGGGCCGTAACTTTGCCCGCCGTAGATCGGCAACACCTGGAAGCCGGGAATATGTGCGGCGTAGCGCTGGAACGCCTCGGCCACTTGGATGGCCAGTTCGCGTGTGGGCGCCAGCACCAGCGCCTGCGGCTTGCCGGCACGGCGATCAATGCGCGACAGGATCGGCAGCGCGAACGCAGCGGTCTTGCCGGTACCGGTCTGCGCCTGGCCCAGCACGTCGCGGCCGGCCATCAGCGGCGGGATGGTTTGCGCCTGGATCGGCGACGGCGACTCGTAACCCACCTCGGCCAGCACGGCCATGACATCGGGATGCAGCGCCAGTGCGCCAAAGCCGGATGGTGCCGGGGCGTTGTCGGGGGTAGGGGACGACATGGGAAAACCTCAAAACGTGAAGCGGCGAAAAGTACGGCGCGCAGGTGCGCGAGTTTACCAGTGCGCGATTGGGCATTCGTGATCGGCAACTGGGCAGGGCGCGTGGGACGGCACAATTCTTCGATTCCGCGGCCTGGAATCCCCCTTGCGCGTTCTCTGCCACACTGACCCGTGTAGCGTGGAGAATCAGCATGCTCGAAACACTCAGCGAACAATCGTGCCACGGTGGTGTGCAGGGCTTTTATCGGCATCAGTCCGTTGCCTGCAGCGGACCGATGCAGTTTGCGTTGTTCCTGCCGGCACAGGCGAAAATGCGCTCCTGCCCGCTGCTGTATTTCCTGGCCGGGCTGACCTGTACGGATGAGACCGCGACAATCAAGGCCGGCGCGCAGCGCCTTGCCGCGCAACTGGGTTTGGCACTGGTGATGCCTGACACCAGCCCGCGCGACACCGGGATTGCCGGCGCCACCGGCGATTGGGAGTTTGGCGAAGGTGCCGGCTTTTACCTGGATGCCACCCAGGCGCCATGGTCAGAACGCTTTCGCATGGAGAGCTACCTTGTCGACGAACTGCCCGCGCTGCTGGCCGCGCAGTTCCCGCTGGACACCGCGCGCACTGGCGTTTGCGGACACTCCATGGGCGGCCATGGTGCGCTCACTCTCGCGCTCCGGCATCCACGCAGTTACCGCTCGGTGTCAGCGTTTGCGCCCATCGTCGCCCCCAGCCAGGTGCCATGGGGGCGCAAGGCCTTCAGCCGCTACCTGGGTGACGATGACGCCGCCTGGGCCGCCCACGATGCCTGCGAGCTGGTCCGTGCAAGCGCATTTGCCGGCACCATCCTGATCGACCAGGGCGAAGCCGATCCGTGGCTGGCCACGCAACTCAAACCGGAGTTGTTTGACCAGGCCTGCGCCGAGGCCGGCCAGTCACTGCTGCTGCGACGCCATGCCGGCTATGACCACAGTTACTGGTTTATCACCAGTTTCATCGACGACCACCTGCGCCATCACGCCAGCGCGTTGGGGTTGTTGTAGCCTCTGCCGCCCCGTAGTGCGGGCACTGCTCGCCCTACGTGCTCACCGCGCGTGATGCGCGCGGTCGATGGGTCAGGCCTTGGCCGCCGGGCGTGGATTGGAGCGCCGGCGCTGGTTGTTGCCGCCACGTTCGCCACGCCCCTGCGGTGCGTAACCATTGGGCCGTGCCGCACCGGCGGGCTTGCCTTGACGCTGGCCACCGCGCGGCTGGCGCTGTCCGCCACCCTGCTTCGGGCGCGGCGCGCCGGCATCCAGGCGCAGTGGCGCGGACGGCTCGTAGCCGGCCACCGGGATGATCTTGATGTCGTGCTTGAGCAACTTGTCGATGTCGTGCAGCAGGCCCGATTCGTCATGGCTTACCAGCGATACCGCCAGCCCTTCCATGCCGGCACGGCCGGTGCGGCCGATGCGGTGCACATAGTCCTCGGCAACCGACGGCAGGTCGTAGTTGATGACGATCGGCAGCTGTTCGATGTCGATGCCGCGGGCGGCGATGTCAGTGGCCACCAGCACGGTGACACGGTGCGCCTTGAAGTCGCTCAGGGCGCGGGTGCGTGCGTTCTGGCTCTTGTTGCCGTGGATCGCGGCGGTGCGCAGGCCGGAAGCATTGAGGAAGGTCACCAGCTTGTCGGCGCCGTGCTTGGTGCGGCTGAACACCAAGCTCTGGCGGCGACTGTCGGCGGCCAGCAGGTGCAGCAGCAAGTCACGCTTGCGCGCGGCGTCGACCGGGTGCACCAGGTGGCTGACCAGGGTGGCGACCGCGTTTGGCGTATCGACCGAGATCTCGCGCGGGTTGTGCATGAATTCCATCGCCAGCGTCTTGATCGCCGGCGCGAAGGTGGCCGAGAACAGCAGCGTCTGCCGCTTCTTCGGCACCGACGCCAGGATGCGCTTGAGCGCCGGCAGGAAGCCCATGTCCAGCATGCGGTCGGCTTCGTCCAGCACCAGGGTTTCCACCGCTGAAAGATCCAGCGTGCGCTGCTGCATGTGATCCATCAACCGGCCAGGCGTGGCAATGACGATGTCCACGCCACGACGCATGGCATTGATCTGCGGGCCCATGCTCACGCCACCGAAGATGGTGGTGCTGCTGACCTGCATGTGCTTGCCGTAACTGCGGATGTTGTCGTGGATCTGCGCAGCCAGCTCACGCGTCGGGGTAAGGATCAGTGCGCGCGGACGCCGCGTCATGGTCTGCCCGGCACTACTGAGCTTCTGCAGCAGCGGCAGCGCGAAAGCGGCGGTCTTGCCGGTGCCGGTCTGCGCGGCGGCGAGCAGATCCTGCCCGGCCAGCGCCGGCGGAATCGCGGCAGTTTGAATGGGTGTGGGCTCGGTGTAGCCGTATTCGGCAAGCGCACGCAACAACGCGGGCGCAAGGCCCAGCGAATCGAAGGACATGAAAACACTCCTGAGCAACCCGGAGTGTTCATACCGTGTTGCAAGAAAGGGAAAAGGCGACGAGATGCCGCGGAAGTCAGGACGACTTCGCCGCCAAGTATAGCGGCTGCATTCCGCGCTTGTATACGCGCCAGGCGTGCAGACCCCGCGGGCGTTCAGCGCAGCGGACGGGCGACCAACAGGTAGCTGTTGTATGGGGTGCGCCCGCGCAAAGGCATGATGGACACGCCCAGGCCGGCGTTTTCCAGCGGCAGGCGCAGCTCGTCTGCGTCCGGGTAATGTTGCGCGCCGCCGGGGATCCAGCCACTGGCGCACAGGAAGTATTCCTCCAGACGCGTGGCGTGGAAGCGCCAGTTGGGTTCGCGCAACACGTTGCGGATGACCAGCGTGCCACCGGGGGCCAGGTGCCGCGCGGCGGTTTCCAGCAGCGTGCGCTGACGCACCGCAGGCAGGTAATGCAACACGTCCAGCAGCGCGACGTGGCCCTGGATGGAGGGCAGCGTCGCCGCGTCGGCGCATTCCAGGTGCATGCTTGATTCCATTCCCGCCTGGCGCGCGGCGGCCAGGGCCGTACCGATCTTGTGCGGGTCGTGGTCGACACCGGCATAGTCCACGCGCGCGCCGATCGCGCACAGGTATTGACCAAGCAAACCAATGCCACAACCGATGTCCAGTAGTGGCAGTGGCGAATCACCCAGCAGTTCCGCGGTGGCGGCGTAGACCGGGTCGTTGGCCAGTTTCCAGCGCGCGTGCAAGCGGTGGCCGGCGTGCGCGTAGTTGGCGGCGAGGGCATGGCGCGCACGGCGGTCGAGAATCGGCATGGGCTTCCCGGGCGTCGACGCACGACTGCCCATTGTGTTGCTGCGTTGCAGATTCCCCGCGCCGATGATAACCACACATTGCCCCTGTCGCCGCACGGCAAGTACGTTGAGCACTGTTAGAATCCCGCGTTTGACCCACTTACAGAGGCACGCCCATGCAGGCTGGCAAGGACAAAGTCATCGCGTTGCATTACACCTTGACCGTGGATGGCGACAAGGTTGAAAGCTCGCAAGACCATGGCGAGCCGCTGTGGATCGTGCTCGGTCACGGCCAATTGATCCCGGGGCTGGAGGCCGCCCTTGATGGCCACGAGCAGGGCGACAAGCTGGCCGTGGACATCGCCCCTGCCGATGCCTATGGCGAGCATCAGGATGGCCAGGTGCAGCGGATGTCCAAGAAATACTTTCCGCACGCGGACCGCCTCAAGCCGGGCATGACCACCGCCTTGCGACTCAAGGATGGCGGCCAGCGCGCGGTCACGGTGCACAAGATCGGCATGAGCACGATCGACGTGGACATGAACCATCCCATGGCCGGCAAGACCCTGCACTTCGACGTGGTGCTGGAACAGGTGCGCGACGCCACCGAAGAGGAACTTGCCCACGGCCACGCCCATGCGCCGGGCGCCGCAGCGCACTGATCGCGCTGTGCGTGGGCGGGCAGTGGCCGCCGCCAGATGCAGTGCGGGTCAAGGTGGTTATCTTCGGAAATGCATGGCCATTGCCGAATGTGGCCATATCCGGGGGGGTGTTCGCCCTGCATGGTGCTGCGCCAACGCTGCAAGGGCGGGCAGCGACGCTTTGACCGGCACCGCGCCGGTGCAACCTCAATCGAGAACGCGTTTGCCGTAGGCAAAATGATCGCGCCAATACGGACCATCGATGTCGTCCAGGCGCACGGTGCCACCGCTGTTGGGAGCGTGCACGAAGCGGCCCTTGCCGACGTACACGCCAACGTGGCTGATGTCGCCGCTGCTGGCGAAAAACACCAGGTCGCCACTGGCCAGTTGTGCCATGCGCTGCACCTTGCGGCCCTCCATTGCCGCCATGGCGCGCGAGTTGCGCGGCAGGCGGCGACCGATGGCGGCCTGGTAGATGTAGTCCACCAGGCCGCTGCAATCGAAACCGCTGGCCGGCGTATTGCCGCCCCAGCGGTAGGGCGTGCCCACCAGCGCCATCGCGCGAAAAAGGATGTCGTTGGCTTCGGCAGTGCTCGCCGCTGAAGGCGCGCGCGCAGGCAGATCAGCCAGCGTCGAGTGCGAGGCCTTGAACGTGGGCTGTGCTTTGCGTGGTGAGCTGGCGCAGCCGGCCAGGATCGCCAGCGCCACGATCAGCGCAGCGCTGCGGATGGCGCGCCGCAGGCTGGTCGGATGCGGGCAAGGGTTTGTCGTCAAGTGCCTTCGATCCTCGGCGTGGACTCGCGCCGAGGTTAACAAATCAATCATTTGCAAGGAAGCCTTCAGAGACTACCCGAACTTTTCGGGGGTGCTGGCGGCGCGGGCGGCACAGGTGGTGCAGGCGGCGCTTCGGCCGGAATTGGCGCTGCCGGGACCGGCGGCATGGTTGTCAGACTGAACTTCACCGGCACGCGGGCGTAGCTCTGGACCGGCTTGCCATTGCGCTGGGCGGGATTGAAGTGCCACTTCATCGCCGTTTCAGTAGCCGCCTGGACCAGGTCCGGCGCGATCGTGGTGCCCGGTTCCGGCGTGGCCTTGATCGGCTTGCCATCGGCGCCGACCAGCACCTTCAGCACCACCGTGCCTTGCTGCTTGTTGTTGACCGCATCGGCCGGGTACCCGGGCAAGATATGCGCGTTGTAGTCAAGATCCGCAGTGGCGTGTTCCTGGGGCGACGGGGTATTGGTTGCCTGCGCGATCCACGCGCTGCCAACCAGCAGCAAGCCCAAGCCGATGAACCCGAATCGACGGCGCGTGGCGCCGGCACGATGACGCTGGATCATGATGAGTCGCTCCTTCAGTTGTGGCTCGGCGAGCCAGGGGATCAGCACCGGCGTGAGGCCCGCACCAGTGCTGTGCAACAGGGCCCGCGCGTAACTGGCCGCGTCCTGCGGGGATTGGCGCAGCACGTTGTCATCGCACGCCAGTTCCTGATCCAGATGCAGACGCGGTAGCGCCAGCCACGCCAGCGGGTGAAACCACAGCGCGGCAAACACCAGTTCGCCCAGCAGATGCCACCACGGGTCGCGGCGGCGCAGGTGCATGGCCTCGTGCTGCAACACCAGTGGCAATTCGGCGGCGCGGTAGCGGCTGAGGAAATCAGCCGGCAACAGCATCAGGCTGCGCGGTCCCCAGATGACCGCCGGGCCGTGGGCATGCAAGCGCAAACGACCGGGATCGATGCCGGGCAGGGCGCGCAGCACGGCTTGCCGGATCGCCCCCGGCAAGGGCCGACATTGCCGACGCAGGCAAAGGTAGCGCCACGCCAGGCGCGCCAGGCAGCAGGCGACGCCGATCATCCACAGCCAATACAGCATCGGCGCGCGCACCCCACCGGTCGGCATCGCCGCCGCCGCGCCGCCGGGCACCACGATCAAGCTGGATACCGGCACCCATTCCTGTGGTAGCGCGGGCAGCCAGGGCATCGCCGCCAGCAACAGCGGCAGCCACCATAGTGCGAGCGCGGGACCGGCGCCGAACATACGCCGCATTGGCTTGCGCAGCAGCAGCACCATGGCCAGACCCAGAGTCTCGCAAAGCAGCGTACGTTCCATATCAGCGCGACCTTTTGCCTGGGCGTGGTTTGTCGATGGCATCCACCAGCTTGCGCAATTCGGCGACGTCGCGGGCCGAAAGCTTCTCGTGTTCGCTGAAATGCACCAGCAACGGTGCCAGCGAGCCGCCGAAAACCCGGTCGAGCAAGCTGCGGCTCTCACGCGCCTGCCACTCTTCGCGCTGCAGCTGCGGTGAATACAGATAACGACGGCCATCCTTTTGTGCGCTCAGCGCCCGCTTGGCGAGCAGCCGGTTGAGCAGGGTCTTGATGGTCTTCTCGTGCCAGTCGGTGGACTGGCGCAAGGCCTCGACCACCTCGTCGGCACTTTGTGGAGCGCGCTGCCACAGGACCTCCATGACGCGGCTTTCCGCTTCGCTGATGGCGACAGGTTTGGGCATGCTGGTCGACCGACGATTACATGTGTAGTTGAAAGAGACATTACGCGCGTAATATTTAAATTGCAACAGCCGCCTGCAAGACGATCTTCAGTTGCCAGCGATAGTCACGGTCTGCGTCGACAACGTGCGTCCGCGCACGTCGCTGGCGCGCAGTCGGTAGCTGCCGGGCCGCAGGTACAGCGTGCTTGCCGCGTGGTCGTTGATGAACGCATAACGGTCCGCGGTGATGGCGTCGTCGGTCTCCGCCGCGTAGCGCGCTTCGACCACGCAAGGTACGGTGCCGCGGCACAGCGTGACGCTGATGGGCAGCGCCCGGCGCACACCATCCAGGGTCAGCCAGGTGGGACGCTGCATGAAGTTGCCACTTTTTGCCGCCAGCGGCGAACGTATCGTGGTTTCCAGCGACTTCAGTTTGCTGCCCATTTCGCCGCCGTACGCATGCAGGTCACCGAACGCGGCCATGCTCAGTCCCGGCGGCAGGAGCACGCTGATGTCATAGGCCGCCGGGCGCGCACTCCACGGCATGCCACCGTCGCGCCGCAGCAGGACCTGAGGCTGAGCAGACGGAAACGCCGCCGCCAGGCGATGCCAGGCGTCGTCGGGGTTCCAGTCCGACTCCACGATGTCGGTCTGGTCGATGGACAGTGCCTGGATCCCCGAGAGTTTTTGCAAGCGCATCACCATCGGTTCGATGCTGCCGAGTCGGTCGGGCACCTTGTCAATGTGTGCGTACCCGGCGTGCACGAACAAGCGCGCGCCCGGGTCATGCGCAAACACGACCTGGTACAGATTGCGGGCCTGCGCGTCTTCGCGTGCCTGGCCAGCGTTGCCTTCGTCGTAAGCCACGACGTGGAAGCCCAGCTGCAACGCCGTGCGCACGATGTCGCCATACAGCGGCTCGCCCAGGTACTCCGTGCCGCTGCTCTGGACCGGATAACCACGGTGGCCCAGCTCCGTGTCGGTGCGCAGCAGGGCTTCGGCGGCGAAATAGTTGAAGCCGAGCGCGCGTAGCCGCGGCAACAGTGCCAAGGTAAGTCGGCGCGTGTGCGCGTTGTGGTGCGCCTCGTTGATCACCACCAGGCGCCGGCTGCGTGCAAGGTCGGCGATCGCATCCACGGCTGGCGCGCCACGCCAGGCGCTGGCGGTTGGCGCGGAAAAGTCGTCGGGCAAGCGCGCAGTCAATGGAAAGCCCACCACCGCCTGCGTGTACATGCCCAGTTCGCATTGCGCAAACGAACGGAACTGTGCCGCCAGCGCGTGATCTGACGGCCGCAGTGACGGGGTGACCTGCAGCAGGTAGACATAGCGCGCAAGATCATTGGGCTGGTCGTGAATGCGTTGCAGCAGGTGCACGGTCGAAGCGTCGAAGGACTGCGCGCAGGTGACGGCCACTGGCGCGGCCAGCAGGGAAAGCAGGGTCACGAGAATTCGTGTGCGCATGGCAGCAACCGGCAAAGCTTGTGGCATGAGCGTGCCTCGCCTGACGTGCCGATGGCAAGCATGCACAAGTGCCGCCGTTGGGCGCATTCGGGCGCACAATGCCTGCAGCCTCAAGCTGGAGTCGATCATGCACGCAAACCGGCACTCGATACTGCTTCCCCTGCTGCTGGCCGCGCTGATGCCCGGCGCCTGCCTGGCGCAGGCACCCGATGCCCACGGCGCGACGATCAGCGCCAACGTCAAGCGGGCAGTGGACGACCCGGCGCGCTCCGCGGACAAGGTCGATGACGCTCGGCGCAAGGTGGCGCAGGTGATGGCCTTCGCCGAGGTCAAGCCGGGCCAGAAGGTGCTCGAGCTGATGCCCGGCAAGGGCTACTTCACGCGGGTGTTCAGCACGATAGTCGGGCCGGAAGGTCGCGTCTACACGGTATGGCCGCAGGAGGCGGAGAAGTACTCGGCCGAGGCCTTTGCCAACATCAGCGCGCAGGCTGCAGGCCCGCACTACGCCAACATCCGTTTGCTG
>JBDTIE010000314.1:0-4550 GCA_039936515.1 Rhodanobacter sp.
TGCGCACGCCGGAGAACCAGTACCACTTCGTCAGCGTCAAGCAGGCAGACAAGGTCACCCCGCACTTCAACTGGGAGAAGTTCTTCACCGCCCAGGGCCTGACCATCGACAAGGGCTTCTCGCTGTCGCAGCCGAAGTTCTTTGCCGAATTCGACAAGCTGCTGGCCAAGGCACCGATCGCGCAGTGGCAGGCGTACCTGCGCTTCCACACCATCGACGATGCTTCGCCGTACCTGAGCAAGAATTTCCAGGTCAACAAGTTCGATTTCTACGGCAAGACCCTTGCCGGCCAGCCGGAGCAGAAACCGCGCTGGAAGCGCGTGCTGGGCGCCGTCAACGGTTCCATGGGCGAAGCGCTGGGTCAGCTGTACGTGTCCAAGGTGTTCAAGCCCGAGGCCAAGGCTCGCGCGCAGGAACTGGTGGACAACGTGCGCAACGCGCTGAAGGCACGCATCCAGAACCTGGACTGGATGAGCGACGAAACCAAGGCCAAGGCCATCGCCAAGTGGGACACTTTCCTGCCCAAGATCGGCTACCCGGAAAAGTGGCGTGACTGGTCCGGCCTGGACGTCACCGCCGACAATTACTACGCCAACATGAAGGCTGCCGGCAAGTTCAACTATGACTACGACATCGCCAAGATTGGCAAGCCGACCGACCGCATGGAATGGGGCATGACCCCGCAGACGGTCAACGCTTATTACAACCCCACCGACAACACCATCAACTTCCCGGCCGCGATCCTGCAGCCGCCGTTCTTCGATGCCAAGGCCGACGATGCGATCAACTACGGTGGTATCGGCGCGGTGATCGGCCACGAGGCGAGCCACGGGTTCGACGACGAGGGCAGCCAGTTCGACGGTGCCGGCAACAACGTCAACTGGTGGAGCAAGGCTGACCGCACCAAGTTCGACGCGCGAACGGCCAAGCTGGTGGCGCAGTTCAACGACTACACGCCAATCAAGGACAAGCCGGACGCCCACGTCAACGGCAAGCTCACCTTGGGCGAGAACATCGCCGACCTCGGTGGCTTGAACGTCGCCTACGACGCACTGCAGGCGGCGCTGAAGGCGCACCCGAACGAGGCCAGCCAGAAGATCGACGGCTATACGCAGGACCAGCGCTTCTTCCTCAACTGGGCACGCGTATGGCGCGGCCACGTGCGTGAGAAGGAAGCGCTGCTGCGGCTCAACACCGACCCGCACGCACCGGCCTCGCTGCGCGCGATCGGCGCTCCGTCCAACATGCCGGCGTTTGCCACCGCCTTCCAGTGCAAGAGCGGCGACGCCATGGTCCGCTCCGCCGACAAGCAGGTGAGAATCTGGTAGCCGGTAATCCGCGGCCATGAGCATGGCCTGCTGAAAAAAACCCGCGTGCAGACGCGGGTTTTTTTTGCCGCGGCGTAGCGTGCCGGCGCGACCCAAGCGACGCTGCCGCCCGCCAACACCAATGCGCGGCAGGTCCCGATTCTTCGCGCAAGCCACGACCGCTCATACGTGGCCGACTGCGCGACCTTTCTACAAGTTGAACGTCACACGCAAGTCGATGCTGCGCGGGGCGCCGGGCATGATTTCGTTGTCGCCATTGGCCGTGGCGTAGTAGCGCCGATCCAGCAGGTTGTCGACGTTCAAGCTCACGCGGTACTTGTCCTGCTGGTAGTACACCATGGCGTCAAACCGCGCGTAGCCGGGCAACGCCACGGTGTTCTTGAACGAGGTATAGACCTGCGATTGGCTGACCCAGCCACCGCCGAAACCCCAATGCCCGGTCACCGCGTAGCGCGACCACAACGAGAGCTGATCCCGCGGCACCAGAGCCACCCTGGCACCGGCGGCCGCATCCTTGGTGGTGCTGCGGATCTCGGCGTTGAGGCGGGCGTAACCGGCAAAAATGCTCCAGCGCGAGGTCAGGTTGCCGCTCACACCCAGCTGAAATCCGCGGTTGCGCTGCGCGCCGGTTTGCACCAGTTGCGTGGGGTCCACCGGATCAGGCGAGTTGACGTGATCCATGTCCAACTGGAACACCGCGGCGGTCAATGCGAGCTTGTCCCCGAGCAGGTTCAACTTGCCACCGACTTCGTAGTTGACCGCCTCTTCGGGCGCCAGATCGGCGCCCTTGGGGGTTTTCAACGACAACGCCAGGTTGCTTCCCTGCGGAGTGAAGGAGCGCGTCACGCTGGCATACAGCGAGCTGGCCGGCGTCGGCTTGTAGATCACGCCAATACGCGGACTCCACGCCGTGTCCGTATGCTGCGTTCCGGTCCCCGCCGGCAGCAATCGATAGCGCGCAGCCACCGCGAAGCGGTCCCAGCGGACGCCTGCCAGCGCCTTCCAGTGCGGGGACAGGTCAATCTGATCCTGCACGTACAGACCCACCGCATGGCCGACGACGTGGTTGTTGCGACCGGGCTGGTCAATCACGATATCGGCCTGCGGATGCGCCAATGGCACGCCAGTGAGCGCCCGACCTTGCGACTGCTGGTCATCGTCCACCTGCACATCGGTTTCGGCCCCGTACAGCAGTTTGTGATGCACGGCGCCCATGTCCAGATCCTGGATCAGCTCGGCCTGGTTGAAAAAGCCGCTGCGCCGCTCGCCGTGGTTGTAGGCCTTCAAGCTCAAGGTATCGTCGGCGGCCACGCTGCTGCCGGGGTAGACGTTCTGGTAAAACTTGTCCAGGTGAGTGGCGCGAAACGTATCGCGCAAGACCAGATTGTCGCCGATGTCGTGCTCAAGCCGCGCATGGAAACTGGCCACCGTGGTGCGCGCCACATTCTGCCGCGCGGAACCGAAGAAGGTGTCGAGTGGAACGTCCACCGGACGGTTGCCGCGCGAGGGGATGCCGCGATCGGCGCGCCGGCGGTCGTCGACATGTTCGGCGCCCAGGTCCAGCGTGGTGTTGGCGCCAACGCGGAAGTTGAACTGCGGGTTGACGCCGTGGCGGCGCAGGAACGACTCATCGCGGAATCCTCTGGAATCCTCGCCCATCGCATTGATGCGAAAGGCGGACGCCTCGCCCATCGCCCCGCCCCAATCCAGTGCAGCCCGACGGTGCTGCCATGACCCGGCCTGCAGGGTCAGTTCGCGTATGGGCGAGCGCACCGCCTGCTTGGTCACCAGGTTGACTGCGCCACCGGCACCAGCGCGGCCAAACACCATCGCGCTCGGGCCCTGCAGTACATCCACCTCCTGCACGTTGTACAGATCGCGGAAATATTCGGTGTCATCGCGCACACCGTTGACGAAGAAATCCGCCTTGGTCTTGACCCCGCGTATGACCATCTGGTCGCGGTTGCCTTCGCCCTGATGCACGGACACGCCCGGTGCATTGCGCAAGGTGTCGCCCAATGACTGCGCGTTCTGGTCGTGCAGCAGATCCATCGGCAACGCCTGGATGGTTTGCGGGATGTCCAGCAGTGGCGTGTCGGTGCGCGTGGCCGTGTTGCTGACGTTGACCAGATACGGCACCAGTCCATCCACCTTGACCCCCGTGAGCGTCACCGTGTCAGCCGGGTCGGCTGACCCCATCGCCGTGGTCGGCGACGCGCTGTCGCCATGTGGAGCGGACAAATGAAAGTCGGCGGCAAACGCCGGGACGGCGGGAACGGTGGCTGACAACGACGCGCAGATGGACAGCGCGAGCAGGCGAAAGCGGATTGGCATGGAGGGTCCTTGAACGTGATTTCGACTTCGGGGGAACGCGTCCCCGAAGGCTGCGGATGATAATGATTCCCATTACTCATCGCAACGTCGCTGCCGCATCGGCACCCTCGTCAGTGCGCGCAACGCCACTTGCGCGCGGGCCGCGGGCGGATGGCGGATAATCGGCAACCCTCGCAAGCGCACGGCGGAACAATGTTTGTACCTGGTCAACGCTGGATCTCCTCCGCCGAACCCGAGTTGGGACTGGGCACCGTTTTGCGCGTGGAGGGCCGTGGCGTGCAGGTGCTGTTTGCCAAGGCGGGCGTGCTGCGTCCGTATGCAGTCGACTCCGCACCGCTGGTGCGCGCGGAGTTTCGCGCCGGTCAGCGCGTGGCCGGAAAGGGCATCGCCTTCCTTGTCGAGCGCGTGGAGATTCGCGACGACATCCTGATCTACCGCGGCGAAGGCCGCGAGCTGGAAGAAGGTCAGCTCGACGACGAGCAGAGCGTGAGCCAGGCCGACGACCGCCTGATTGGTGGGCGTACCGATACCGTGGCGCAGTTCGAATTGCGCTTGCAGGCCCTGCAACGCCGTGCCGAGGCGCGGCGCTCGCCGGCGTGGGGTCTGGCCAGCGCGCGCATCGGTCTGATTGCGCACCAGCTGCGCGTGGCCGGCATCGTGTCCGCCCGCCGCCCGCCGCGTGTGCTGCTGGCCGACGAAGTGGGCCTGGGCAAGACCCTCGAGGCGGGCATGATCATCGCCCGCCAGCTCGCCACCGGTCGCGCCTCACGCGTGTTGTTGCTGCTGCCGGACGCGCTGGTTTACCAGTGGTTCGTGGAGATGCTGCGCCGCTTCAACCTCAGCTTCGCGATCTATGACGCGGAGCGCTGCGAGTCGCTCGAACAAGCC
>JBDTIE010000315.1:0-8061 GCA_039936515.1 Rhodanobacter sp.
TCGCAGATGGTGGTGACCGCGTCGGCGCGTTGCAACGCGCGGGTTTCCATCGCGCGCGTCAATCGATAGCGTGGCCCCCACTCGCGCGCCGTGCCCAGGTCAACGGCTGCGTCTTCCCAGAATGCGCGGACCTCGTACACCACCGGAATACCCGCGGCCTTGCCCACGGCCAGCGCCGGGAATGCATCCAGCACTGGAGAATGCGCGTGCAGGATATCGGGCCGCACCTGCTCCACCACCGCGGCAAGCCGTGACTGCATCGCGCGCATCAGCGAGCGGTAGTGCACGACCGGCAGCTTGGCCAAGATCCCGGACGCTGGCGGGGTGCGGTAAAACATCCAGCCGTCTATATGCTCCTCAAGCTCCTGTCCACCGCCCTGCTTGGGGCCGGTCAACTGCATCGTTTCCCATCCCATGGCGCGCTGCTGGCCAAGGATGGCCAGCGTCCGGAAGGTGTAGCCGCTATGCAGCGGCAGCGAGTGGTCCAGCACGTGCAGGATGCGCAGCGGCCGGCCCGGCGGCGGCGCATCTTTGGCAATGTCATTCATGGATTTGCTCCGCTGTCGCCGCACCCGGGGCGGCAGACTTTACCCGCGTATAAAGTGCGCACTGCGCATCCACGACCGGCTGCCATCCCAGCTGCGTCGCGACCTGGCGCGTGGCGGCACGTGTCGGTGCTCGGCCGCGCAAACGCAGCCAGGCGGCCGCGATGGCATCGGCGCTACGCTCGACGGCGATTTCCCCCGCGTCGGGGGTTGTCAGCAGCTCGCCGGCCCCGGCAAACGGTGCAGCCACCACCGGCGTGCCGCAGGCCATGGATTCCAGCACCACGTTTGGCATGCCTTCGCGACTGGATGCCTGGATCAGCGCGTCTGCCGCGTTGTAATACTCGGACAGTTCGGCGTGCGGGATGGTGCCAAGAAAACGCACGCGCGCGTCCAGCCCAAGCTGCGTCACCAGATCACGCAGGTTGTGTCCCTGCGGACCGTCCCCGGCGATCAGCAGCGTCACGTCCGGCACGCTCGCCAGCGCCGCGATGGCCAGGTGCACGCCCTTGAGTTCAACCAGATTTCCCACGGTCAACCAGACCGGCCCGGCGAGATCCAGATTTTTTCTTATGGCAACGCGGTCCAGCGGTGCAAATCGATCAAGGTCCACGCCATTGCGCAGCACCGTGACCTTGCCGGGGTCAACGTCCAGGCCGACCAGCACGTCCTTGAGCACTTGCGATACGGTGATGATCGCCGCCGCATTCCGCGCTGCCCACTGGATGTGCCGCCGCGCCCGTCGATTGCGTGGTATCCAGGTCACATCACTGCCACGGGCGGTGATCACGACCGGCTTGCCAAGGGCCGCGCCAAGCCTGGCTGCCGCCACGCCGTCGGGATAAAAATACTGAGCATCAATCAGGTCAAACCCGGCACCGGTAGCCTGCAACTTGCGCAGCACCGGCAGAAGCGCGCGATACATCAGGTAGGGAGCGATGGTCATGCCCACTTTTGGAATGACCGGATAACGCGGGTGGCTGATATCGATGCCGTAGCGCTGCTCGCGCGCGGGCACCTTGGCATAGGCCGAGTAAGTGCCAAAGCGCCGGTGCCGAAATGGAAACCATGGCACTGGCGCCACCACCGTGGCCGCGACCCTGCCGGTGGCCGTCAGGTGCCGCAAACGCTCTTCCACGAATACCCCGTGCCGGGGTTGCACGGCATTGGGATACAGGCTGGTAAAAGTGAGCAGACGGATCATGACGGCGCATTTGCCGGCGACGGCTCGTGCGCCGGTGCAGGCATGGCTGAGTCGCCGGACTGCTGCGTGCGACGCAGGAAAGCATCGAGCATCAGCAAGCTCCACAACGTCGCGCTGTGATCGCTGCGACCCGAGACATGCTCTTGCAGCAACCTGTCAAGCGTGGCCGGTTCGAAGTATCCGCACTGGGCAATGCTGCCCGTCATCAAGGCCTTGCGCGTGCGATCGGCCAGCGGACCGCGCAACCACGCCGCCAGCGGCACACTGAAGCCCATCTTGGTCCGATACAGCACATCGCGTGGCAAATCCGGCTCGAGCGCTTTCTTGAGGATGTATTTGCCGGTTGCTCCGCGCAGCTTCAACCCCGGCTGCAATGTCGACGCCCATTCAACCAGCCGATGATCGAGCAACGGCACGCGCACCTCGAGGCTGTGCGCCATGCTGGCGCGGTCCACCTTGGTCAGGATGTCGCCGGGCAGCCAGGTCTTCAAATCCAGGTATTGCGCCAGCAGCAGCGGCTCATCCGTGGGCGCGCGTTCGGCATGCGCGCGAAACACCGTGAGCGCACTGTAGCCTTGCAGTTCGCGCTTGAATTTTGCGCTGTACAACTGCTGGCGCAGCGTCGCAGAGGTGACGCTGACGGTATGGAAGTACGCTTCCACATCGTCCCGGGCCAGGGCCTGCAACGTGGTCTTCGCGCGCAACGGCCGCGGCGCCCAGTCGGCCTTGGGATAGATGCGCCCGAGCAAACCAAACAGCGGCTTTCGCAACGCCAGCGGCAAACGTGCGCGCAGTTTGCTTTCCCATGCGTGCAGGCGGTAACGGCGATAGCCGGCAAAGTTCTCGTCGCCGCCATCACCGGACAAGGCGACTTTCACTTGAGTACGCGCCAATTCGCAGACGCGGTACGTCGGCAGCGCCGAGCTGTCGGAAAACGGCTCGTCGTACACCGCCGCCAGCGTATCCAGCAGCGCGTAATCGTCGGCGCTGACCCGGCGCTCGAAATGCTGCGTATGCAGATGTTCGGCGACCAGTCGCGCATAGGCAGTTTCATCAAAACCGGCGTGATCGAAACCAATCGAACAGGTGCGCACCGGCTGGGTTGATGCCCGGCTCATGCTGGCAACCACGGCGCTGGAATCCACGCCGCCAGACAGGAACGCGCCAAGAGGTACGTCCGCGACCATCTGGCTTGTGACCGCCTGGTCCAGCAGCTTGCGCAGCTGCAACGCGGCCTCGTCCGAGGGCAGATCCTTGCCGACGTTGAACGGCACATCCCAGTACTGACGCGCAAGCGGTGGCGGCTCGCCAGCTTGCCAGCTCAGGCAATGCCCGGGCGACAGCTTGAAAATTCCGCGATAGATGCATTTCGGATCGGGCACGTAGCCGAGCGCCAGGTAATCCTCAAGCGCTTGCGGATCAAGGCTGCGCTCTACCGCCGGGTGCGCCAGTATCCCTTTCAGTTCGGAGGCGAAAACCAGGTCACCATCGCGGGTGAATCCGTAATACAGAGGCTTGATGCCCAGATGGTCGCGCGCCAGGTGGATGCGCTGCGTGCGCATGTCCCACACCGCGAACGCAAACATGCCCACCAGGCGCGTCAGGCAGTCTTCGCCCCACGTTTGCCAGGCACGCAGCAGTACCTCGGTATCGCAGCGGCTTTGGAATACGACGCCACGCGCTTCCAGCTCGGCCTTGATCGACTGGAAGTTGTAGAGCTCGCCGTTGTAGACCAGCGCCAGACCGGCAGCCTCGTCCACCATCGGCTGCTGCCCGTTCTCCAGATCGATGATGGACAGGCGGCGATGCCCGAGGCCCACACCCTGGCCCAGATACAAACCGCCGGCATCCGGTCCGCGGTGAAGCATCGCGTCCCGCATGGCCAGAAGAATCTTCTCGTCCACGACGGCGGAGCGCGACAGCACGATGCCGGTCAAACCGCACACGTCAATTCTCCTTGTGCCCGGTCAAGCCGGGTATCACGTGTGGTTGCGCGGCGCTGCTGGGCCGACCCAATAGATCATCGTACAGGGCCACATACGCCGACACCATGGTGCGCAAACCGAATTGCCCGGCGACGCGCGCACGTCCGGCGTCGCCATGTCGTCGCCGCAATTTTTCATCCGCGACGTACCTGCCCAAAGCCGCGGCGAGGGCTGGTGCATCGCGCGGCGGCACAAGCGTGCCGGTCACGCCGGCATCAACCACCGACGCCAGGTCGCCGACATTGGTGGCAACCACCGGCAACCCGGCAGCCATGGCCTCGAGCACCGTGATCGGCATGCCTTCGGCAATGGATGACAAGACAAACACGTCGCATTCGGCCAGCAATTGCGCCACGTCTCTACGGTTGCCAAGCAGGCGTACCGAATCGGTCAGACCGAGCTCGGCAACTTGCCGCGCCAACGCACCACGTTGCGGACCGTCGCCGGCGATGATCAAACGACAACCGGCATTGCTGCTGCCGTCTGCCTCACGCAAGAGTTTGAAGGCAACAAGCAGGCCTGCGTGGTCCTTGACCTGGTCAAGCCGCGCCACGTTGGCAATCAACATGCTGCCTGTCGGCGCAAAACTTCCCAGCAGGTTGCGCACGCGAGGCGTTGAGCGCGGTACATCGAACAGTGCCGTGTCGATGCCGTTGGCGATATGGATGACCTTGGACTGGCTGATGCCCACGCGCTGCGTCAGCCATGTCCGAAGGTCTTCTGACACGGCCACATAGCGACTGATCAGCGGCGCCATGCAGCGCCGCAGTTGCTGATACTTGCGCTCGTCACCAGCTGGATCGGCAGCGTCGCGTCCGTGTTCGGCGTGTACCAGGCGGCGCACGCCGGCCAATTTCACGATCGGCGCCAGGTCCAGCGTGCCGATGTTGTACGTCTGCACCAGATCGGGCTTCAGCGCGCGCAATGCGCGCCAAAACCGGAAATAGCACGCCCAGTCCTTGCCCGGTTTCTTCTGCAGTGACACAAACGCAGTAACCGAATCTTCGATTTCCTGACGCAACTCCCCAAAGCCGGTGAGCGAAATCACCGCATGCCGGTAACGGTCACGCGTGGCGTTGACCAGCGATACGACAACGCGCTCCATGCCACCGGTATCGAGCCGGTACAGGACATGCGCTATCAGCGGCCTGTCGCTCATGGCTGGCGCTCTGCAGCGGCGGCTGTCTGCTGCGCCGGCGCATCGGCATCATGCAAACGCAGCGACTGTGCAAAGCCACTCAACATCGTCCGTGTCCGCCGCAGATCGTCACTGACAACCGGTGCCGACAATGCCCAAACCGACGATTGCGATATATGCCCGCGCAGGACTTCGGCTGCCTGCAACAACTTGATCGCCGCCGGCGAGCCGGTACAGCGAGAACCAACGCAATACCAGTACCAGACCAGGCGCGGGCCAGCGGCGCCTGTCAGGCGCAACTCGCCCGCCTTTGTGCGTCGATCATCGGCAAGCCGGAGCTGGCGGCTGGCGCGGCTCAGGATTTGCGACTGCGTGGTGTCGAACAGATCATTGCCAAAGGTGATCAGCGTGTGCCCTCGGCGCGGTTTGCCGGTATAGACAGCATGGAAAAGCTCAACGCTGTCACCCCCGGCCGCTGCCTGGTAAGACGCGCGCACCTGGCCCGCCGCGCCCTGGAAGATCGGGCGCCAGCCATCCACTGCCGCGTGTGGCCCGCTCCAGCCCACGACCGATGGCGCCGACAGACGCACTGTTTCGTGTGCCGGCCCGGTACTGACCGCCGCGGCCAGTACCGGGCCTGCGATCAACAGCGCAATTGCGAACGGCCATACCAGGAGGCGCGCGACAACGATCGGCGCACCGGGCGTGGCTGGATATTTGTGCACAATCAGGCTGTCGCGGAAGAACCAGCCGGCGAGCAACAACAGCACCAATACCGTGCCGAAAAACTGCCAGCCAAAGATCATGTGGTCCGTGCCGGTGGCGTATTGCAGCCCCCAGGTCTCGCCAATGAGTACGGTGAAATACACCCGCAAACCATTGGCAATCACCGGTGCCACCGCCGACATCACCACGAACAGCACCCGCTTCCACCAGTGCCGGAACATCAGGTAGGCAAACAGGCAGCCGAGCGCGGTGCAGGCAATGAAGAACTTCACGCCGCTGCATGCATCGGCCACCATCCACACCCCGGCCGGTGTGATCATTTCCCGGCCATTGAGCAGGACTGGCGTGCCGGTCAGTTCCAGCGCGCGGACTGCTATGTGCGCGGTGATGTCCTGCAGCGGTCCCACCATCGCGTTGCCCCAGGGCACCGCAAACACCACCAGGTAACTCAGCGGAAACACCAACACCCACAACGCGCGCCATCCCCAGCAAGCCAGCACCAGCGCTGGAAACAACGCCACGAAGGCAAAATGCTGCACCAGATTGACGTCGAGCAGGCGGCCGGCGTACCAGACAAACACCAGCCCGGCCACCGCCGCCAAGCCCCAGAAGCTGGGGACCGGCAACCGCGAGCGCAGTTCCTGGCGCAGATTGAATGCGACCCAGAGGCTCAACGGAAAAATCAGGAAGGCGTATTGATACGTGCCGTCATGTTCCCAGGCCCATACCAGCGATTGCGCGGTCTGCCAGAAGCCGACCAGCAACACGACGACCGCGACGGCAAACGCGACCATGGCCGTTACCCAACCACGGCTGCGCGGGGAATCCCCGACCACGTCAGGAAGCGGCTGATTCATGAGGTCACCGCCGGCGCTTCGGCCTCAGCGGCATCGCCGGCAAGAGCGTCGGGCTGCACACCGGTCAACACGCTTTCATACCTGTCGAGACTACGTGTCCAGTCAAAGCGGGACAGCACTTCGGCACGCGCCTCCGGCACCCCCACCGGTTGCGGCGCATCAAGCCAGCGCAGCGCTTCGGCGACCATCACGTCAGGTGAAGCATCGATGCAGCCGAGGCGTCCGGTGAAGTCCGCAACGCCCTCATACGCTTCCGGCGTTGCCAGCAGCACCTTTTCCATGGCCATCGCTTCCAGCACCTTGTTTTGCACGCCGCGCGCTATGCGCAATGGCGCGGCCACGACATGGGCATGGGCAAGGTATGGCCGCACATCCTCAACCCGTCCGGTCACCGTGATACCGGCCAGCTGACCCAGCGCGCGAACCGTTGCCGTGGGCTTGCTGCCGACAATGTAGAAGCGCGCGTCCTGTCGCTGCGCCGCGATCCGTGGCCACACCTCATGCGCGAACCAGCACGCTGCATCCACGTTGGCGCGGTAGTCCATGGCGCCGACAAACACCACGACACGTTGCCCGTCCGGGTACGGCGTGGCGCAGGCCCGACGCGGATCCCAATAGTCAACATCCACGCCGTTGGATATCCCGTACACCTTGCCAGCTGATTGCGGCACCAGTTTGCGAAAGAATGTCGCTTCGGCCTCGGAGACAAATACGCTGGCGTCGAATTGCCCGGCGATCGTGCGCTCGAACGCCAGCAACCGCCGCGCTTCGCGGCGATACACCATGCGCTTGAGCCAGTCCCCGGCCTGTTGCGCGTATTGGTGCCACTTGTCGGAATCCACATCCACGAAATCCATGACCCGCCGCTGTCCACCGAGACGCATGACCAAAGGCGCCACACCTGACGAATAGCACAAGACCACATCCGGCTTGCGATCGGCCAGCAGCGTCTCGACCCAGCGCTGCATCTGGCGATCGCGGTAAGCCCCCACGGTAAGCGGCTCACCGCGGACCAAGGCAAGAAGCGCACGCCAGCGCGCGCGCCACGGCGTCAGCGGCCGCACACAGACACCCGCACACAACGCCTCGACCTGCGCGAGGTATTGCCAGTCATCTGGATCGTCCACGAACGTTCCAAGATACACGTGATAGCGTTCGGCAAGCCTGCGCAGCACGTGGTACGAGCGGATCTTGTCGCCCTTGCTTGGTGGCCAGGGCAATCGATGACAAAGGAACAGTACCGATTGCATGCGCTAACCCAGATCCCGCGCGAGCCATGGCCCCACGGCGCAACTGACCGGCAGCGGCAAGCGCTTCCAGGCTTGGATGAACATGCTGTATTTGCGGTTGGTGGGACTGATATTGGGCACTTCCCTGGCACGCACCAGGTGGTACGCGTACGGCAGTGGCCGCGACTCGAAACCCCAATGTTTCTTGAAGTGATATGAGCCGGTGTCCAGCTTGCTGCGGCCAAAGTCGAACACGCGCGCGCCGCGCTTTCACTGTCACTGGCCACCACGCCGCCGTACACGCAAAACGGTGTCGAAATCAGCGCGTGGCCAAACAACCGGCTGCGTATCTCGGCCAATGGCAGGACGCCGGTGAC
>JBDTIE010000316.1:0-2114 GCA_039936515.1 Rhodanobacter sp.
CAGTGCGCACGCTTTTCGATTCGCTATTGCCCACTCCCGATTCCCGGCTTGTAGGTCACCCGATAGATGGCGCCGGCCAGATCGTCGCTGACCAGCACGCTGCCGTCGGGCAACGGCTGCACGTCGACCGGACGGCCCCAGGCTTTTTCGTTGTGCTCGAAGCCGGTGACGAGTGGCGTATAGCCCAGCACCTTGCTGCCGCGCAGGCGCACGGCCATGACGCGATAGCCGGATTTGCTGCTGCGGTTCCACGAGCCGTGCTCGGCGATCAACGCCGCACCGCGGTACGCAGCCGGAAACTGCTCACCGGTATAGAAGCGCATGCCCAGCGCAGCAACATGCGCGCCCAGCTTGAGCACCGGCGAGGTGTAGTCCTTGCAGGATTTGCCGACGCCAAATTCTGGATCGGGCACGTCACCCTGGTGGCAATACGGATAACCAAAGTGTTCGCCGCGGCGGGTGATGCGGTTCAATTCGTCGCTGGGAACGTCATCGCCCATCAGGTCGCGACCGTTGTCGGTAAACCACAGTTCGCCCGTGCCCGGTTGCCAGTCGAAGCCCACGCTGTTGCGGATACCCAGCGCCACGTCCTGCCAGTGGCTGCCGTCCGCGTCCATGCGCAACAGCTTGCCGTGATCCGGCGCCGGGTCGCAGATGTTGCACGGTGCACCGACCGGCACGTACAGCTTGCCATCGGGGCCGAAGGCGATGAACTTGCCGCCGTGGTGGGTTTCGCGCGTGAGCTTGTCGGTGATCACTTCGGGCTTGGGTGGGTCGTCCAGGTGGTTCTCGATGTCGCGCAGCACGACGATGCGGCTGACCGCAGACACGTACAGGTCCCCATCGCGAAAGGCCACGCCCATGGGCAGCTTCAGGCCACTGGCGACCACGCGCACGCGCTCGGCGACGCCGTCGCCATTGGCATCGGTGAGCGCATACACCTTGCCGGCGCCCGCGGAGCCGACAAACACGGTGCCGCGCGCGCCCAGTGTCATCGCCCGCGCGTTGGGCACCTGCGCCGAATACACCGCGACGTGGAAACCCGCTGGCAACGTGAGTTGGTCCAGCGCCGGCGCGGCGAAGGCCGGCAGCGCCAGGAGATACAGCAGGCAGCACAGTGTCATGCGCATCGGTTGACTTCCACGGCGGCGGACTTGGCCCGATGCTAACGCGATCAGCGTGAAATCCCGCTTGCAGACGCGGTCGGCAGCGCTGCCAAGCGCCAGTGCCCCACTGCAAGCCCGCGCCACGCCCGGCGGACGCTCTGCTACCGTGACCGTTTTCGCGGGGGCGCCATGAGCGAGTTGGAAGATCTCACCACGCTGGTGCGCGCGGCCACGCCGTTGCTGGTGATCGAAACGGTGGACGAGCAACGCGTGATCGACTGCTTTCGCCACGTCATTGCGCAGTCCCTGCGCCCACTGTGGTGCTGGACGCTCACCGATGGCCTGCAGCGCCTGGACTTCGGCGCTCCCGGCGTCGACACCGCGGCCGACGCCACCGCCACGCTCGATGCCGTCCGCGCCGCCAGCGAGCCAGGCATCTACGTGCTGTTCGACTTCCACACCCTGCTGCGCTACGCGATGAGCCTGCGTCAGTTGCGCGAAATCGTGCAGCGCCATCGATCGGCGGCGCACACCGTCGTGCTGGTGGGCACCAAGGTCGAGTTGCCCGATGAACTGGAGGCGCTGGCGCTGCCGGACATCAAGGAGCTGGCCGGCATCCTGCGCGGCGAGGCAGTTGCCTGGCAGCGCGAGCAAGGCCGCAAGATGGCCGTGGACAATGACGCGGCGCGCACGCTGGTGCGGAACCTGCTGGGCCTGTCGGCGCCCGACGCGAGGCGCATCGTGCGCAAGCTGATCTACAACGACGGCGCGCTCAACCATGCCGACCTGCCCGAACTGATGCAGTCCAAGTTCGACCTGCTCAACCGCTCCGGCTTGCTGCACTACGAATACGCCACCGCCGGCTTTGCCGACATCGCCGGCGTCAACAACGTGCGCGAATGGGTGCAGCGACGGCGGGCAGTGTTCCTGGCGGCCACGCCTGATCCGGCACTGGATCCGCCCAAGGGCGTGTTGCTGCTGGGCGTGCAGGGGTGCGGCAAGAGCCTG
>JBDTIE010000317.1:0-10610 GCA_039936515.1 Rhodanobacter sp.
GCGTGCACTGCAGCCAGGTCGAAGCCATGCTGCGGCAGGTCCGCGTAGACGTTGAAACTGATGAGGTCGCAATACTGCGCGCACGCGGCAACCGCTTCGGGCGTGTTGACCGCGAAGCGCCCGCCCAGAAACAGGTGGTGCGCATCGTGCCGATGGATCGCCGCCGCGACCACGCCGAAATAGGTATCAGCGTAGCGGCGCAGCCATTCGCTGTAGTCATCGGCTATCGCCGGGTGCGCTGCATCGGGCGTTGGCGGCACGAAGTCCGTTGCTTGCAGCGCATCCCACGAAGTCAGCGGCAAGCCCCAGGCAGCGCCAAGGCGAATGGCGTCGCCGTATTTTTTTCGCAAGTCGGCGATGAATACCGCCTTGGCCGGACTGCGCGCGTCGCCGCGCAGCGTGCCCATGGCCAAAGCCCAGCGCCCTTGTTCACCGGATCCGGCCCACGCCAGTTCGTTGTCGGCAAAGTAACCCAGCAGCCACGGGTCGTCGCTCACGCCGGCCGTCGCTTTGGCCACGGCCGCGTCCGCAGCGCGCACGAAACGCAGGTCGAAGGGATCGGGCATGCGCCCCCAGTAGTCCAGGCCGGTGGCGACATTGGCGTAGTCTCCGGCGATATTGATCGAGCGCGTATACGCCAGGCGGTGCGCCTGACCCAGCGCCGCGTCACTCCAGTTGCCCACAGTGTTGAAGCCCCACGCCTGCAGGCGGTCCAGCGTGCGCGCGCGCCACGCGGCGAGCCAGTCGGCGCCGTCCACGCGATACAGGTTCGCCGCCTGGAAATCGAACCAGCGGCCATGGTTGTAGGCGATGCCGCGGCTAGCGCCCTGTTCGGCGCTGCGGTTGTCGCCGATACCGTAGAACGCGGCCCACGCGCCGCTTGCCGGCGGCAGACCGGTGAACATGAACTCGCGACCCTGGACATAGCTGCGTCCGCCATCGACGGTCGCCGCGTTCACGCCCAGCGAAAAGAATGCGTGACCCTCGGGGGTCACCAGCTGCCAGCGTCCGCCGACTTTCTGCGTGTGGAACCAACCGGTCGCCACCAGCGATTTGCCGTCCAGACTTCCACCTTGGGGATCAGTCGCCGGCCGTCCACGCAGCGTGCTCACCAGCGCGGGCTTCTCGTCCGCATGCGCGATGCGCAGCGCCGCGTCGCTGTCGATCTTCTCCGGCCAGCGTCCGCGCGTGTACTGGCCATAGCCATCGACGATGCCGGTGTAGGCCGCGCGCACTGTCCGTTCACCGCTCACGGCCTGCACACGTCCAAACCACAGCGTCTGCGCCGCCTGCGGCGCCGGCACGGACAGGCGCACGGCGCGTATCGCGCTGCGGTCGAGCGCGCCGTCCACGCGCGTGGCCAGCAGCAGACGCTGCCCGCCATCCAAGAATGGCATGGGCGGCCCTGCCTGCATGCCAAGGCCGCGTGGCGACAGGGCGCGCAACGGAACGACCAGCGTCTGTGCCGGGCCGACGGGCAAACCGACGCGCGCATGCAGGTGCTGGCCGCGCGCGTCTTCAACATCCACATCCAGCGTCACGGCCCAAGCCATGGCGTTTTGCACGCGCACGTGCAGCTCGCCATCGGCGGACCAGGACCAGGTCCCGCTCGTCGGCGCCAGGATGATTTGTGGCAACACCGAGGGCGCGAAGGTATAGCGCTGCTGCATCACGCCGTCGCTGGCGGTTGCCGCGGCGTCGGCACGCGCCACATGCTGCAGCGACATCGTCGGCGCACTGGCCGCCGCGGCCAGGTCGATGCTGCCTGGCTGCGATGCGTGGCAGGCACCCAGCAGCAGACACGGCCAGATCAGCAAACGGCAGTTCATTGGACCCATCCGGCGAGGTTGTGTCCCTTATTATGCGGCGGCGGGCGGTGTTCGCCCCCAACATGCAGGCTACGGGCCCTAGCGCGTGCGGCGCCCCGACAACCATTGCCAGCCGTAATACACCGGCACGCCGAGTGCGACGATCAGCAGGCTCATGCCGGCGTCGCCCGGCGCGTGCATGGCGCTGGCCACGATCACGCCAAACACGGTGATGACGAACACCAGCGGCAGCAGCGGGTAGAACGGCACGCGGTACGGCGCCGGCTCGTCGATGAAATGACGGCGGTACCAGAACAGCGTGGCGATGCCGAAAACATGTCCCAGCCACTCACCGACCGTGGTGTAGTTGAGCAGTTGGTTGAAGCTGCCCGACAGCGTGAGCACGATCGCCCATGCGCCGAGCGCGAGCAGCGCGATCTGCGGCGCGCGCGTGCGCGGATCGATATGCCCGACCGCACGGAAAAACACGCCGTCCGCACCCATCGTCTGCAACACGCGCGCGCCACCAGCGATGGCAATGCTGCAATAGCCAAAAGTGGAGCATGCGATGCCCACCGCAATGACCGTGGCGCCTTGGGCACCGAACAGCTTGCGCATCAGGTCGGCCGCCGGGGCCGTGCTCGCTGCAAGGCCGGCGTGACCAAGTCCCGAAAGGTAGGCGAGGTTGGCCAGCACGTAACACACCACCACCCCTGCCATGCCCATGCCCAAGGCGCGAGGCAACGTACGCTGCGGATTGCGCACTTCGCCGGCCAGATCGTTGAGATAGTGGAAGCCGCCGTAGGTGAACAACACCGGCAGCAGGGCACCGGCAAACGCCCATCGCGACAGCGGCGCGGCCGGTGCTGCGCCCCATGCCAGTCCGCCATGCTCATGCGCCAGCACCAGCCCGGCAATCACCAGCAGCGCGATCGCGGCCAGTTTCAGCACGGTGAAGATGTTCTGCATCCACGCCCCGGCGCGGATGCCAAACAAATTGATGCCGACGATGAAGACGATCGCGCCTGCCGCCGCCGGCTTGGCATACGTCGCCGATTCGACACCGACTGCGGCGCACAGATACTCGGCGAACATGGTTGCGACGGCGGCAACGCTACCCGGGTAGTTGATGAGCGCCATGGTCCAGCCAAACAGGAACGCCGGCAGCAGGCCGAATGCCTCGCGCAGGTAGACATAGATGCCGCCGGCCTGTGGCCGCCGCGCGCCGAGTTCGGCGTAGCACAGCACCCCGGCCAGGGTCAGCAGGCCGCCCAGCACCCACAGCACCAGCACTTCGGTGGCGGACGAAGTGTTCTTCGCCACCGTGGCCGGGGTGAGGAAGATCCCCGCGCCGATCACGCCGCCAATGACGATCATCGCCCCGTCCCAGGTGGTCAGACGGCGGGCGTAGGCGTTGGCAGGTTCGATGGGCATGGTCGCCACCTTGCCATTGTCCGTGCCATCCCGACCAGTCCCGCCGGTCATGCATGCGCGCGCTGGACATTGGCCGCAGCCACGCCGACCATTCGCCGATGCCCGCCCTGCCCTCTCCTGCGCACACTGCGTTGCCATGGCGGCTATTGTCGTGGGTCGCGTCGCTGGCGCTGCTTGGCGTCGCCGCGTGGGTGCTGCATCGCTATCTCACGCAGATCGCCTGGCACGCGTGGCGCACGCGTGGCGAGGGTTGTCCTGGCTGCGCATCGGCGCGTCCGTGCGGGGCGCAGTGATCAGCCTGGCCATGCTGGCGATGTTCGACGTGCTGGCTGCGCGCGTCGCGGTGGGCGCGCGGGTGTCCGCGCGGCTGGCCGGCTTTGCCGGCGCGGTGACCCAGGCCATTTCCAACACGCTGGGCTTCCACGCCCTCACCGGCAGCGCGTTGCGCTATCGCATCTACGCCACGGCGGGACTGCGTGCTGGCGACGTGGCACGCATCGTAGGCGTGGCCGGTCTGGGCGTGGGCCTGGGCTTCGCGGTGGTGATCACAGGCGCATTGTGCTGGGAGCCTCTGATGGCGCGCGGCTATGGCCGGTTGCCCGGGTTGATGCTGCTGGTCGCTCTCGCTGCGCTGCTGGTGTGGCTGGGCCAGCACCCGCGCACGCTGCGCTTGTGGCGTTGGCGACTGGCGTTCCCCGGCGCCGGCGTGGCGGCGCTGCAGATGCTGTTGGGCGCGGTGGAAATGCTGGCGGCCATTGGCGCGCTGTATGTGCTGCTGCCATCAGAGGTGGCGCCACCGTTCATTGACTTCGTGCCGGTGTATGTCGGCGCCGTCTTGGCCGGCATTGTCAGCCACGCGCCCGGTGGGCTGGGCGTGTTCGAGATGATCCTGCTGGCGGCGTTCCCGGCCAAGGCGCACGCGCCGCTGCTTGCTGCGATGCTGTGTTACCGGGTCACCTACAATATGCTGCCGTTCGCTCTGGCGAGCCTCGCGTTGGCGTTATTCGAATGGCGCCGGCGCGCCATGGCTCACGCTCAGTTGGACGGCGGATAACGGCTGATAAGCCGCTGCTGGCGCAAATAGTGCCGTGCCAGAGCGCGCATGCCGACCGGGCGATGGCCACGCGCGCGGTTGGCCGCGCCCAACGCAAACAGCAGGCGCTGCTTGGCAAAAACGATGCGGTAGGCCTCGACCAGCGAGTGGCGCGGATCCCACGCGTGCACCGCCTCGGCACCGGCGCCGTTGATCTCCATTATGGTGAAGTGCCCGTTGCGCAGTTCCTGCAGGCTGCCGTAGCGCACATCGAAACGCCCGACGTGAAACTGCGGCATGTCGCGCGCGATGGCATCCACCGCTGCCAGCAATGCCGGCGTCGCGCTGTCAGACGCATCCTCATAGCGCCCGCCTACGCGGGTCGAACCGATCAGCGACAGCCGCACGCTGACACCGGCAGCCGGCACGCTGGCCGGGTCGAAGTCGGCGGCGTGGTGGCGATCGCGCAAGCCGCGGCGCAGCCGTGCGTCCCGACAGACGAGTTCACCCAGCGTGCTCACGCCGTCGCCGGTGACCTGCGGATAGTGCCGCAACAGCACGCCGAGCAGGCGGCCATGCGCTTGCTCCGGCGCGCGCACGTAATAGATGCCGGCTTCACCCGGCTCGTCCAGGAACCGCTGCAGCATCAGCGATTCGCCCGCCGGGAACCGCGCCAGGTACGCGGCCAGCGCAGGCACGTTGTCGAGCCGGCACACGCCAAAACCACACCAGCCCAGATCCGGCTTGGCTACCACCGGAAAGCGCAGAGCTGACTCGTGCATGGCGGACAACGCCTCGCCCAGTGCATCGTCGCCGCCCGGGCGCACCATGACGAACGGCGCCACCCGTGCGCGCGCCAGCGGCCCCATGCCGGCGAAATATTCGGCCTTGCCGTCGCCGACCAGGCCGCCGGCGGTGAGACACGGATTGGCCGCCGACGGCAGCGTCAGGCTGCGATGGCGCCATCCCAGCCAGCACCACTGCGCCACCATCGGCACCAGGTTAAGCCACTTGGGCAGCCGTTCGATCGCGCTGCGCGGATACGCCGGCCTGACGCGCTCAAGCGCCAGCGCAATACGACTGCGGGCAATGGCAAGCACGTCAGACACCGCTCACCTCGTAGTGGATCGGCTTGTAGGCAAAGTTGTTGGACTGCCCGGCCGAGCATGCGGTAAGCCCGACCACGAGATCCATCTGCGCGACGAACACAATGTGGTCGCCGGGCCTGCTCAACGGCGGCTCGACGCGGATCACGCCGGTTTCCGCGTCCAACGGCACGTTCATGAAGATGTTGAACGCGGTCGGGATCGCGTCCATGCCGATGCCGTACGGCGCCAAAGCCGCGGCCAGGTTGCCCAGACAGCCGCGGTGGGGCTGGGTATCGCCGTAAATGATGCGGAACATGGGCGCGGAGCACGGCGACAGCAGGAAATCGTGGCGACCGACCGTGTCCTGGAAGATGCTGAGCATCACGTTGCTGCGATTGGAGTAGATCAGGTCGCCGGTGCTCAGGTACAGCTTGCTGGCAAAGTCGATGCTGCGTCCGGACGAAATCGCCTCGGCCGTGTCGTGCGCATTGAACACGACCAGATCGGCCACCTGTTCCCCTTCGGGGTCGATCACCGTCAGCCGCTCGCCGCGCTTGAGTGCGAACGCCACGCCGCTGCGCGGCGCGATCACCTGGGTCATTGGCGTGGTCCGCGCACTGCGTGGAATGGGCACGACCAATGCGCGCCCACCTGCCGTCCGCTGTACTGGCGGGCTTCGGTTGCGGCGCCATGCACGGCGAGCATCGGATTGGCATCACCATCGAGCGCGACGTCGCGCCCGATGATCGCACCACGCAACTTTTCGTAGCGGCCATCGGCACGCAGTTGCTCGAACTGGCTGTGCAGGTTGAACACCAGTACCGGCCAGGCAAACCGACGGGCGCGGCGGCTCGCTCCCGGATGCAGCCCGATCACAAAGAACGCGCGCCCACCAATGCTCATGCTGAAGTGCGGCGAGGCTGGATCTGCGCTGACGCTGGGATCCCACGCGCAGGTCTGGCTGTCGATGGCATGCAACGCCGTCAGCCGCTGCCACAGCGCCTGCTCGAATGCCTCCTCCTCCAGCGCCGGTGAATCAGGAAACAGCACCGCCATGCTGACGAACACCTCGTCGCAGGCAGCTTGCGCGGCAAATGCCTGCAAGGCTCGCGTGATGTGCCCGTCATCACGATCTTGTCCAATGTCGCCTGCGCGCAGGTAACGCAACCGGCCCCGCGCCCGCGCCGACTTGGCGCCCACGCAAGGAAACGCCGGATCATCGATGAACGCCTCGAAGGCACGTACGCACGAATCGTCGCGGCGCCGTTGGCGCCTCGGGGTTGCCTCGGCAAAGCCGGAAAGTGCGACGTGCATGGTGTTCCGTGGCGGCCCGGGAACAGGCCTCAGTTGCACCCACGGTAAGAACGCCTGCGGCTAATGGGCGTGAAGGCCGTCGTCGGTCTGGATCCGGCGGTAACCGCACGCGTGCCGCGTAGCCAGGCCAAATTGACAAGCAGCACCGGCACCGGAAGACTGCAGTCATGGCGTCGCGCGACGGCGCGCTGGCGAGCGCGGGCTGACGCAGCGACCACCCGCTACCGCCTGCAGACACGCTCCGTGGCGCGTGACCCGTCTGCGACGCCCCTCCCTGGCACAGGTATCGCGATGCCCGATTCGGCCCTCCCTCGCCAGCTTGCGCTGGCCACATCCAGCGACTATCCCGCCGTCCAGGCGGACGATCGGCATCTCGTCGACACGCTCGAACGTCTCGGCGTGCAATCGGTGGTGTGCGTGTGGAACGATCCGGCAGTGGACTGGGCAAGGTTTGACGCGGTGCTGATCCGCACCATCTGGGACTACTTCAGGCATTACGCGGCGTTTCGGCGCTGGCTGGATGACCTCGATGCGTTGGGTGTGCGCACCATCAACCCCAGCGCGCTGCTGCGCTGGAACAGCGACAAGCACTACCTGCTGGAACTGGCGCAGCACGGCGTGGCAATCATCCCCACGCAATTGGCCCGCGCCGGCCACCTGCAAGAGGTGTTGACAACCATGCCGGCGCAGCCTGTGGTGGTCAAACCTGCCATCAGCGGCGGCGCATGGCAAACGCTGCGCGGTACCGTCGGCACGGCGGACTTCTCCCAGGCGTTGGCGCAACTGCCGACCCAGGCCGACTATCTAGTGCAACCTTTCGTGCCGGAAGTGAGCACCGACGGCGAGTGGTCGCTGTTGTACTTCGACAGCGTGTTCAGCCACGCCGTGCTCAAGCGCCCGGCCGGCGGGGACTATCGCGTGCAGGTCGAACACGGCGGCAGCACCGCACCGGCGGTGCCCAGTGACGCCACACTGGCGCACGCCGCGCAGATGCTGCAGGCCGTTGCCAAACTGGGGCACGGCGATCATGCGTACGTGCGCGTCGACGGCGTGGTGTGCGCCGGCAGGTTCCTGCTCATGGAACTGGAGATGATCGAGCCGTTCCTGTTCCTGGGCGCGCGCCCGGACGCGGCCGAACGCCTGGCGCGGCTGATAAGCGGACGCGTTGGCCGGTAGCGGTGGACCACCGTGCCGAAAAATCGCCAGGACGCATCGTGTCTGCCACCGCACGCAAGATCCTGCATGTCGACATGGACGCGTTCTACGCATCCGTGGCGCAGCGCGATGACCGGTCATTGCGCGGCAAGGCCGTCGCCGTGGCGTGGCACAGCTCGCGCTCGGTGGTATTGACCGCAAGCTACGAGGCGCGCGTGTTCGGCGTGCACTCGGCGATGCCGGTGATGCGCGCGCAGCGCTTGTGCCCGCAGCTGCTGTTGGTGCCTCCGGACTTCGTGCGCTACCACGAAGTCTCGCAGCAGGTACGCGCGATCTTCGCCCGGCACACGAATCTGGTCGAACCACTGTCCCTGGACGAGGCGTATCTGGACGTGAGCGCATTGGCCAGCGGCCTGCCGTCGGCCACCGCCACCGCGGCTGCCATTCGTACTGCCATCCGCGAGGAGACCGGCCTGACCGCCTCCGCTGGCGTGGCAGGCAACAAGTTTCTGGCCAAGATCGCGTCGGACTGGAACAAGCCCGACGGCTTGTTCGTGATCCGCCCGCAGCAGGCGCTGGCGTTCCTGTCCCCGCTGCCGGTGGGGCGGCTGCCGGGCGTGGGCAAGGTCACCGAGGCGCGGCTGGCCGCACTGGGGCTCATCACCGTGGCCGACGTGCGCGCGCGCTCGTGCGAAGAGCTGCAGGCTCATCTCGGGCGCTGGGGCCAGCGCCTGCACGAGTTGGCGCTGGGCATCGACGACCATCCAGTGCAGCCGCATCGCCCGACCTTGCAGATTTCCAGCGAGGACACGTTCGAGCATGACCTGACCCTGGGTGAGCTGGAACCGGCGATCCGCACGCTCGCCAATCACACCTGGGCAAGCCACGAACGCGACCGGACGCGCGTGGGACGCACCGCCGTGCTCAAGCTCAAGACCGCCGACTTCCACACCTTGACGCGCAGCCTGACGCCATCGACGCCGCCGCAGTCCGCCAGCGAACTGGGCGACATTGCCTGCGCGTTGTGCGACCGCGTCGAGCGCCCGGCCGACAGCCTCTATCGCCTGGTCGGCGTGGGCCTGGCCGGCTTCGTCGCCGCCGACAGCTTCGCCGCGCAGGCGCAGCTGTTTGCCAATGTGGAGTGACGTAGGGCGGGCACCGCCCGCCGGCTTGGGTCACGACGCAAAAAGCGGCGGGCAGTGCCCGCCCTGCGCTGCTACGCGCGGATCCAGCGCCACACTTCGCGCAGCGAGGGCTTCTTGCCATACATCAGGATGCCAGTGCGATAGATGCGCCCGGCCAGCCACACGCATGCGAGCAGGCAGGCCACCATCAAGCCCAGCGACAGGGCCAGGTCCATCGGCGCCACCGAGGTCATCGACCAGCGCACGGGCATGACGAAAGGCGCAAAGAACGGCACCAGCGACAGCGTGGCGCCAATCGGGCTGGACGGATCGCGGATCACCGCGAACATCGCGAAGAAACCGACCAAAATGAACATGGTGATGAACAGCGCGTATTGCTGGGTTTCCTGGATGGTGTTGCACATCGCGCCCACCGCCGCATACAGCGCGCCGTACAGCAGAAATCCCAGCGCGAAGTAGAGCAGGAACACCGCCAGCAGCGCGGGCGGCATTTCCGGGATCGGCAGGCTCTGCATTGACTCCGCACTCATCCCCAGCAGCCCCGCAAGATGCTCGCGCTGGCTGGCCAGAAGCCACACCGAGCCACCCCAGATCGCCATCTGCAGCAACCCGGCCGCGCCCACGCCGAGCACCTTGCCCAGCAGCATCTGGAACGGCGTCAGCGAGGAGGCCAGCACCTCCATGATGCGCGAGGTCTTTTCCTCGATGACCGAGGTCATCGTCTGCTGGCCGTAGAGCAGGATGGCGATGTACAGGATGAAACCCATGCCATAGGCGAGCATGAACGACTGCTCGCCGCTCTGCCCCACCATCTTGCCGTCGCTGACCTTGATCGTCTGCAGGTCGGCCGGCGCCATGGCGCGCCCGACCAGTGCCGGGTCGATACCCGACTTGCCCAGCCGCCATGTTGCCAGCACCTGTGACAGGCTGCGCTGCAGGCGGCTCATGGTTTCCATGCCGCCGACGTTGCCGCCGTAGTACACCAGCTTGCCGTCGGCCAGCGTGGCGTCGGTCAGCACCAGCACCCCGTTCCAGCTGTCGGCGGCACGCTTGCGGTCAAAGCCGGTCTTGGCGATGAGCTCGTCGCGCACGGCATCCACGCGACCGGCGGCGGGAAACACCTGGGTGTGGTAGCGCGGCGCCGCGTCTGGCGCGTCGCCCAGTTTTTCGCGCTGCAGGGCAGCGGCAAAGCGCGCGCCGACGCCGGCGCTGGAGCCGTCCACCACCGCCACTCGCGTACTGCGGTTGCTGCCGCTCATCAGTCCCGGCAGCAGCGCCACGCCGACAAACAGCACCGGCACCAGCAAGGTGGAAATGACGAACACCCGGGTGCGTACGCGCTCGACAAACTCGCGGCGGACAACGGCGAATATCTTTTTCATGCGGCCACCTTGGCGGGCGCCACGGTGGCATCCGCGCCAACCCTGGCAATGAAGATCGACTGCAGCGACGGTTCCACCAATTCAAAATGGCGCAACGCCACACCCTCGCGCACCAGCGCGGCAAGCAATACCTGTGGATCGGCGCCCTCGGCCAGCTGCAGTTCGGCACTGGCGCCGTAATCGTCGACGCTGGCCACCAGCGTGCGATCGGCGAGTATGGTCTCCGCTTTCTTCTTGCCGTGGACAAAGCC
>JBDTIE010000318.1:0-2972 GCA_039936515.1 Rhodanobacter sp.
GCGCAGCCGTTGCTCGGGCGTCAACGCGTGCCATTGCTGCATCAGCTTCTCCCGCTGCGCTGGTGGCAGGTGCTGGAAACGGTCGAAGGTGGCATGCAACTGCTCGCGCTGCGCCGGAGACATTGCATGGAACTTGCGCATGTTGCCGCGGGCCTGGGCACGTTCTTCGGGTGTCATCTGCTCAACGCCTGCTCGCGGTGCTGTTGCTGGCTGCCAGCCAGCCGTAAAAGTCGAGGTTCTGGTACAGCATCGGATCGGTCTGCTCCGCATCTGGCGGCAGGTCGTTGTCTGCGTCCACCGCGACGCTGCTGCCGCCCAGGGCTGGTGCCGCGCCATGCGGCAAAGGTTGCTGCCAGAGCATGAGCGCGGCCACTGCCACCGCGGCCAGCGCGCCGCCGGGCACCAGCCAGCGCGCGCCGCGTGGCGGCGCGTCGCTGGAAGCGAGCGCGCGCGCCCTCGCGTCGCGCAAGCGGGCGCAGGTGTCTGCGTCCACGTGGTTGGCGGCGCTGCGGTACAGCGCGCGTGCGCGTTCGGCAAGGCGCGTGTCGGGCGCGTTCATCGCCATTCCTCCAATTGGTCGCGCAGGTGCTGCATGGCGCGCGACAGGTGGGTTTTCACGCTGCCTTCGGAGCAGCCCATGGCGCGAGCGGTTTCAGCCACGTCCAGACCCTCGAGCATGCGCAGCATGAACGCTTCGCCCTGGCGCGTCGGCAGGCGGCGCACGGCGGCGGCCATGTCTGCCCAGGACTGCGCGTCGCGCAGTTGATCCAGCGGGCCCGGGCCGCGATCGGCCGGCTCCCATGTCGGCAGATCCTCGCCATCGCGGTCGTGGCCACCGCCGAGCCAGCCGACGACGATGGAGCGCACCTTGCGCCGGCGCTGCAGGTCGACCACGCGCCGACGCAGGATGCCCCAGAACAGCGGCGCCCATTCGTCCGCCGGCTTGTCGCGGTAGTGCTTGACCAGTCGCAACATCGCGTCCTGCACCGCATCCATGGCGTCCTCGCGATGCCGCAGCTTCAGCTCCGCCATGCGGAACGCGCGCCGCTCCACCTGGCGCAGGAAGGCGTCGAGCGTGGCTGGTGTGGCTTGCGCGTCGGCGAACAACGGCGCGGCAAGCGTGCTGGCAGCGGCGTTCACGACTGGCGCCTCCGCGGGCTGGCTGGCTGCATCATCGGGCTCCGTCACTGCGGCTGGGTCCATGGCTTGAACGCCTCAGGGTCGCGCAGGTTGACTGAACGCCCGTATGATGCGCGGACCACTTGTAAGGGGGCGGTCATGCTAGACGGGTTCCTGGCACTGTACATTTTCATGCTGGCGGCATTCACCGGCTACGAGATCATCGCGCGCGTGCCGGTGATCTTGCACACCCCGCTGATGTCCGGCTCCAACTTCGTGCATGGCATTGTGCTGATTGGCGCGATGATCGCGCTGGGGCACGCCACCACGCCGTTCGAGATCGGCATCGGTTTCATCGCTGTGCTGCTGGGCGCCGGCAATGCCGCCGGCGGCTACGTGGTGACTGAACGCATGCTCGAGATGTTCAAGTCCAGCAAGCCGGGGGCGCGCTGATGTTGTGGCTGCCGACGTTGATCAAGGCGTGCTATTTCCTTGCCGCCGTGCTGTTCATCCTGGGTCTGAAGCGCATGAGTTCGCCGCGCACCGCGCGCGACGGCATCGTGTGGGCGGGCGTGGGCATGGTGGTCGCGGTGCTGGCTACGTTTTTCCTGCCGGACATGCACAACCGTGAGTTGATCGTTGCTGCGGTGGGCATCGGTGTCGTGGTCGCGTGGTGGACCGGCAAGCGCGTCGCTATGACCGCGATGCCGCAGATGGTGGCGCTGTACAACGGCATGGGCGGTGGCGCCGCGGCGGGCATCGGCGCAGTGGAGCTGATTGGCTATGTGCGCAACTGGGCGCTGTTGCATCCGGCAGGCGTGCCTGACACCTATCCCCTGCGTCCGGAAAACTGGGCGCTTGGCAACCTGCCCGCGCTGCCACAGGTGGCGGTGTTGTCGCCGATCGAACTGGGCCTGGGCGTGCTTGGCGCGCTGATCGGTGCGGTGAGTTTTTCCGGCTCGATGATCGCCTTTGCCAAGCTGCAAGGCTGGATGGACAAGCGCTTCGTGTTTGCCGGCCAGCGCGTGGTCAACCTGCTGTTGCTGGCCGCCACCGTGGTGGTCGGCGGGATGCTGGTGGCCGGTTACGCCAGCATGCCGTTGATCGGGCTGTTCTTTGTGCTGGCGCTGGCGTTCGGTCTGCTGATGACCCTGCCCATCGGCGGCGCGGACATGCCGGTGGTGATTTCGCTATACAACGCGTTCACCGGGCTTGCGGTGGCGTTCGAAGGTTTCGTCCTGGGCAACGAGGCGATGATCATCGCCGGCATGGTGGTCGGTGCCGCCGGCACCCTGCTGACGCAGTTGATGGCCAAGGCGATGAACCGCTCCATCGGCAATGTGCTGTTCGGCAGCTTCGGCGCTGCCACCGGTGGTGATGCGCAGGCCATCGACGGTGCGCAAAAACCAATTGACGCCAGCGACGCGGCGGTGATGATGGCCTATGCCGAGCGCGTGGTGATCGTCCCCGGCTACGGCATGGCGGTGGCGCAGGCGCAGCACAAGGTGTGGGAGTTTGCGCAATTGCTGATCAAGCGCGGGGTGAAGGTGAAGTTTGCCATCCATCCGGTGGCCGGGCGCATGCCCGGACACATGAACGTGCTGCTGGCCGAGGCCGGTGTGCCGTATGACCTGATCGCCGACATGGACGACATCAATCCGGAGTTTCCGGCCACCGACGTGGCGCTGGTGATCGGTGCCAATGACGTGGTCAATCCGCTGGCCAAGACCGACCCGGCCTCGCCGATCTATGGCATGCCGATTCTGGACGTGGGCAACGCCAGGAACGTGATTGTGATCAAGCGCGGCAAGGGCACTGGATTTGCAGGTATCGAAAACGCCCTGTTCTATGCC
>JBDTIE010000319.1:0-8074 GCA_039936515.1 Rhodanobacter sp.
GCTGCAGCTCGCGTCACCTGCACTCACGCGCTGAGGCGCGCCGCAGAAAAGCGGCTCCGTAGAAGCGCCATAGCAAGACTGAGATTCGACAATACCTGGGGCACAGCGAGCACCGAATTGGCCCGAAATCGGGTCACGCCACCCGCATTTGCCGATGACGCGCTTGTTCACTCTCCCGCCACCGCCTCCAGCGCCGCAAAGCACTCCGCATCAAGCGCGGTGCCGACCATGCCGCGCATGATCTCCAGCGTCTGCGCCACTGGCGTCGCTGCGTGATAGGGGCGCACCGACGTGATGGCATCAAAGATATCGGCCACGGTGATGATGCGCGTTTCCAGCATGATGTCCGCTGCGGCCAGGCCACGCGGGTAGCCCTTGCCATCCAGACGTTCGTGGTGCGCCCCAGCCATGCGCGCCAGTTCGGCGAACGGCGCAATCCGCGCAAGGATCTGTTCGCTGTAGGCCGGGTGTCGCTTGATCGCTTCCCACTCATGCACATCCAGCTTTCCGGGCTTGTCCAGGATGGTGTTGCTGACACCGAGCTTGCCCACGTCGTGCAGCAAGGCGCCGCGACGCAACCAGCGCCGACGCGGCTCGGACAATCCAAGCCGGTCGGCGACGCGATCGGAGATGTCCGCTACCCGCGCACTGTGTCCGGCGGTGAACGGGCTCTTGGCGTCGACCACGCTGCCGAAGGCCAGCGCGATGTTGTCCAGATAGTCGTCATCCACTGCGAAGGTTTCGTCGGCGGGCTCCAGCGCACGAACCGCTGCGTCGATGCCATCACCGGCCAGGGTCTGCCAGAACCCGGGCTGGCGTGCGACAGCCTCGAATGCATCGACCACTACCGGGTCGAACCAGGTGCCGGAGCGGCTCCTTGCTTCGGCCAGTGCCGCTTCGCGCCCGCTGCTGAAATGGAACACGTCCACCACCTGGGCCAGCAGCGCGATGCATGAAGCCAGCGGGATCGCATCCGCACGGCGCCCCTCTGGCTGGCCACTGCCGTCGTAGTGCTCATCCAGCGCATGCACGGCGCCGGCCACGGACTCGCGGAAGCCCAACTGGCGCGCGATGTCCGCACCGCGCGTGCAGCGGGTGTGGATCAACTCGCGAGACAATTTTTCACCGTTGCTCACGATATTCACCAGCGCCGACAAGCGCTGGTGCCATGGATTGCCCGGGCCGGTATGGCTGACCACAAAGCGCAGCAAGCTCGAAGTATCGGCACCAACCAACTTGAAGTCATGCTTGAATTGGTGATCGTCAGCCAGGTAAAGCTCGCAGATGCGCGCGGCGTTGCTGCTGCAACCCAGATCCTTCAGTAGCAGCGTGTAATACAGTGCCCACAACGCAGGTTCTGACAGCTTCAGCCGGCGCCCGACATGCATGCCGATCCACGCACAGCGCATGCAATGCCCCGCGGGCTGGCCATCGGTCAAATCCAGCGCATAGCTGAATGCGCCAATGAGGTCCGCCAGCCGCAGCTCGTCGTCACGAGGAATCGCCGGGGTGAGCGGCTCGACCGTCTTGCACAGGGTGTCCATGGGAGCGCATCGCCTTGTTGCAGAGTCGCCCCTGTATCGGACGGCGCAGCAAAGACTGAAGCGCATACGGCGACGGTGCACCGCCAGAGTGTGACCGCGCGCACCGGCTTGGCTTTCGTACGAGTGCGACCAGCTTCAGTACTCGGCAAACCGGGTACACAGCCATCACGCTGACGCAGCGTACATTGCAGAGTGTTCCAGTTTTTCCACATCTTTTGCATCGGCGCAGCCGCCGGTGACCACGGAGGATCGCCCATGCGCATCTTGATCACCGGCGCGACCGGACTGGTCGGTCAGGGCGTACTCCGGGAGTGCCTGCACGCAGCTGACGTAACCGCCATAACCGCATTGGGCAGACGCCCGACCGGCATCGCTGACGCGCGCCTGGAGGAATTGCTGTGCACGGATTTCTCCAACCTCGAAGCGGTACGCGTGCGTCTCGCCCCGTACGACGCGTGCTTCTACTGCGCCGGCGCGCCGCCGCTGGGAACGCCCGCGGCAGCCTACCGCCACGTCACGCTGACACTGACCCGACACGTGGCGGAAGTGTTCGCGCAGCGCAATCCGGATGGGAAATTCATCTACATTTCCGGCGCATACGCAGATCCACAAAGTCGCATCGCCATGCTCCGGGTCAAAGGTGAAACCGAAGAAGCCCTGGCCGCACTACCACTCACCACGGTGATGCTGCGGCCCGGAGGGATCCAGCCAGTCGACGGCGTGCGTTCGCCACATCGCGCGCTGGATCTTTTCTATCGCGTCGGCGGACCATTCATGGGCCTGGCCCTGAACCTGCTGCCGGGCCAGATGACCACCACCGCCCACGTCGGGCGGGCCATGCTGGCGCTGGCACGTGAGCACGCGCCCCCGAGCGTGGTCGAAAACCAGACCATCAACCGCCTTGGCCGGCAGTCGGCCCACGGTCGCTGAGATACCAGCCTGACCACTTGCCACTCGCCGGCCGGCTTTCGCCCGTCCATCCGGTGACAATCGGAAACAACGACAGCCAGAACAACAGAGCCAGGTTTTCCCACGACACTGCGCCCCAGACGCGCGAGCTGACGGCCAGCATTTGGTGGTGGTTATTCCAGTAGATGCCCACGTAGACAAAGCTCAACTCCTAGCTGAGCAGCGCCGGTGCCAGCGGCACCAACGCCGCCAGCGTGGCGCTTTCTGGCACCTTGAGCTCCCGCCACGGCGCTATAACGCATTGCACGATCAGCGATCCAGAGATCGCGACGACCATCACGAAGCGCAAAGCGCAAATGACAAGCTTGCCCATGGGACTATCCGCCATATCGAAACACGATATTTAATGACCGTAATTCGATATAAATCAGTTGGTAATCGATAGTCTGACGTGAATCACCGGATAAGCCGGCGGTGGTGCCGTTCGACTTGTCGTGTTCCTCAGCTCATTCGCAGAGCGGCGAAATCGTTCCACCGCGCTATCCGCCTGAAGCGCGCTTTCAAATTTCCGGCGCGCTCTCAGCGCTGCCCTGCGGGCTTGGCCGGCACGCTGCGCAAATAAGCCCAGAGCGCGTCCAGTTCCGTGTCGCTGGACAGGCCGACGGTTTTCCATGGCATGAACGGATCCAGCGTCGTGCCATCGGGTTTGCGCCCGTGTCGCAACGCGCGATAGAAATCCGCCTTGGTCCACTTGCCTATTCCGGTGGCCACGTCTGGCGTGAGATTGGCCGCCTTCGGCGCTTGCGGCGGCATACCCGGAATGCTGCCGCCGGACAGGTGTGCGCCGTGACAACCGATACAACCGTGGACCAGATAGGCGCCGTAGCTGGCGTTGGCGACCGGGGTGATCGACGCCACATGCGCCGCATGCTGGTCGATACGGACGGCGGCGATCAAAGGCAGTTTTCCAAACGCCAGCAGCGCGCGTCCCAACGGACCGATGAAGCTCGGGCTGGTGTCGCGGTCCACCGGCGGGAGCTGACGCAGCCAAACGATCAGGTCCGCGGTGTCAGCGTCGGAAAGAGCGGCCATTTCATCCGACGGCATCAGCAGCAGCGCGCGGCCATCGGGGCGCAGGCCGTGGCGGATCGCGCGTTCCCAATCGCTGACGCCGAACGCCGCAACCACGCCTCCATGCCCTCGGGTGAGGTTCGGAGCGGCCATTTGCCCGATCGGCGATTGCTGCATGACGACGCGCCCACCCATGTCTTGGGCGTGGCAATCGGTGCAACCGCGGGTAACGGCGAGATGATGTCCACGGTCAATGGCCGTCGCATCGACAGGCAAAACCAGTGCACTTTCGGTGACCTGCCAGGTGCGATGCAGCAGGTAGCTACTGCGTCCCCAGACGATGGCGCCCAGAACCAGCACCACCAATACCAGCGCCGCCAGCATGCGCAGCAACCAACGCTTCATCGTTCCACCCTCTGGTGAAAGGCAACGCCGTGCCACTTCCGGCACAGCAGTATCGTCCTCACCGGCCATCGGCTCAATACCCTTTCGCACCGAGACCTGGGTTGCGAAACCGATGGCGAGGTTGCGATCGCGATCGCGATCGACTTTCCAGCGCGCATGGATGAAAGGGAAATCCGCTATGCCCTGGGCGACCGCAAACCGCGCACGACCACATCAACTGCCGCAGTCGTGACCCACCTCAACGTCCACACACAGGCACGGATCGAAAGCCGGATTCTCGATCACCGCCCCGGGACAGTAGCCGCGCGGATTGCACACCACGCGCGTGCCCTGAACCGTGTAATCGAAACTGTCGTGCGTGTGGCCGTGGATCCACAACACGGCGCGCCCCATCAGCGCGGTGCAATCGGAAACGAAGGCCGCGCTGACTGGCGAATCGGCGAAGCGCGGGTGAACGCTGCGCGGCGCCGGCGCGTGATGGGTGATGACTACGGTGGGCCCGTCGAACGGCTCGTCCAGGATCGACGCGAGCCATGCGTACTGCTGCGCAAACAGCGTGCACGCGTCGGCGGGGGTAAACGCGCTTCCGTCCGCGTTGCGGATGACCTTGAAGTCACGCATGAACTTCGCCGACAAGGTCATCGCCAGCTCCCTGTTCTCAACACCAAACAGTGCGAAGTCGGTCCACAAGGTCGCGCCCGCGAAGCGCACCCCACCGATCTCTCGCGTACCTTGATCCAGCAACTCCACACCATGTTTGCGCGCACTCCGCGCCAACTCCTGTCGCACCTGTCGCATCGATCCGCCGAAGAACTCGTGGTTGCCGGGGATATACAACACCGGCCGATCCAGCGCCGCCGCCCACGCCATCGCCGCGTCCGCCGGGCGCAGGATGTCGCCGGCGAGAATCGTCACGTCAGCTTCCACGGCGGGCGGCGTCATGCCGCGCACACCCAGATGCAGGTCGGACAGAATGTGCAGCCGCATGGATTGCTCCGTTGAAACCTCGCGCCTGGTTGCCGTCGATCTTGTCAACGCGACCATAACGCGATCCCGTTTGGCGCGTCCGCGCACCGGTGCTCGAGGGTGTGCCGCATGGTGGGCGGCGAAGCCCTGCACTACACCTTTATCCCTGTTTCCGGAAATCGTCGCTGACACTTTTCTCCCTTCCGGTTTTGTCTTCAGCCTAAGGCTTGGTACGCGTGAACGTTCCCTTGAAATCATCCATCGCGACGCTGCCGCGGTTCGGGCCGTAAATCCACCGCGGTGCGTTGCACGGGATGCAAGTCCGGCCAGCGGTAGGCGATCGCCACGGCGCGAGTGATCTTCTGGCCAAGCTCCTAGCCTTGGTCACCATTCGTCAGCACGACCACGCCGACGCCCGATCCGGGGTAGCCAAGCATCGTGGCACTGGTAGCTGGCATTCGAGCCGTCGTGAAAGAGGTACTGCGCGACCGTAGAACCCAACACTTTCACACCCAGACCCTTTTGCCCTTCACCACAGTCATCATCAGTTTCGCCGTGCGAGCATCCAGGACGTTCCCACGGTTGCCGATGGCGGCGTGCTGCAGATCGATGACGAACCTCGCCAGATCGTTCGCGGTCGTCCACAGGCCGGCAGCGGCATTTCCGGATACGTGTGGGGACCTCAAGGGATGGCCGCGCCGGTCGCATCGTGTCGCAGCGGGGCAAGCACCTCGTCGTGCACCAGCGTCGCAAACCGAACGCCAGTGGCATCGATCATCATTTGCTGCGCGATTTCGTAGCTACCACCGGAATATCGGTAGGCCTGCCCGACGAGCTGATCACCACGACTGCCGGAGAGTTGGCGGTGCCCTCACTGTTGAGAACTTGCAATAGCGACGCGACTCTATCGTTGACAGCGCGTAGCTTCAGCAACGGAAAATGATCCGCTTTCCAGAAACAAATTGGTGTCGGAAGAAATTAGAGAACGCGCAGCACTCGGAAATTCATCGCTGACATATTTTTTCGCTTCTGAACCCATTTTTGCATTTCAGCTACGGGGAACCTCAACGTCCCTTTCCACGTCTTTTCCATGGGACCACCGAGCCCATAACCAACTTTTCACAGACATTCCTTCGTTATGGCGCACCCTGTTGCTTGCTGCGCCCCCGTGCCGAGCAAGCAGCACGGTCACGGGGTTACCGTCGCACGAACGCAGCACAAGATGCGCAGCTACAACGTTTCGGAAACACCAGCAACTTTCAATCCACGGCAAAGGAGACTCACCTTGAAAATCAAACATACCCTGCTCGCCGCAACACTCGTTGCTCTGCTGTCAGCTTGCAGCAACGGCGGTCAGGATGCCCAGACCGCTGATACCGCGGTGCCACCGGCGGCAACCGCGGCTGAAACCACACCGGCGGCTCCAGCCACCGCGATGATGCCTGCGTCCACGACCGCTGCAGCGCCCGGTGCCATGAATTGGTTCGGCGGCCCGATCTATGACGGCGAGCCAGCATTGGCGGCGACATCGGCGCTGATCAAGGCAGGTGGCGGTGCGGACAACTTCAGTTTTCAGACAGCACTGGTATCGATGCTGGGCGAGAAAACCGTCAACGCGGAAGTGGCCAAGCTGACCAAGCAGTACGGTGCAGACCAGGTAAAAGGCTTTGTCGACGGCATGACCTTCGCGGTCAAATCCGCGATCAAGAACGTGAAAGCCCAAGGCATCACCCTGCCCGAGGCACCCGCTGACCTGAAGGGTGCGGCCTTGGCCAAGGCACTGGTCCAGGCGGGCACCGCACCGGACGGTACGTTCTGGTCGGGCTACCTGTTTGACAAGGCGATGTCGAACAAAATCCACGTGATGGTCATGACTGATATCGATCAGGCCGTGGGCCATGAAGCGGACCAGAACACCCACAAAATCCTCAATCAAGCGATGTACGACGTAGCACAGGCGCTGGACATGAAGGATGTCAAGCTCGCCTCGCTGCACTGATAGCAGGCACGGCTGTATCAAGGCCATCCATCCAGTTTGAAATCATGCTTGCCTGAAAGCGGCGCGGATCGAAACCCTCGGTCCGCGCCTATCGCCACCGCGACATCCCCGCCGATCCTTTGTGGAACGGCCAGGACCGGGCCTGACAGCTGGGTCCGGAATTATCCGTGACACCCTTTCAGGCCACTTCCCAGCGCACGCAAAGCGGCCGTCATCGTCGGCGTGAATCGTTTGTTCAAATCGTGCAGACGCCGAATTGACGGGTGCAACGGCACCCTTCAGTCCTCGGCATGTGTCGAGTTCAGCCAGGAGCTTGTGACGATGGAAAACAACGAGAAGCATGATGCCAACCGCGACCCAATCACCGGCACACCGGGAGCGCATCCGGTGGGAACGGGCGTCGGGGCGACTGGCGGTGCGGTGGCCGGTGCTGCAGTCGGCTCCGTCGCGGGCCCGGTCGGCACAGCGATCGGCGGCGTGGTCGGCGCGGTCGTCGGCGGTCTTGCAGGCAAGGGCGTCGGCGAAGCGGTAAATCCAACAGTGGAGGACGCTTACTGGCGCGATAGCTACACGAAAGAATCCTATTACAGCGATCAATACAAATACGACGACTATTCACCGGCGTACCGGGTGGGATATGAAAATCGTGCCAAGTACGCTGATCGAACTTTCGACCAAGCCGAACCGGAGCTGCGGGCGGACTGGGATCGCACCAAGGGCACAACGCGGATGCACTGGGACGAAGCCAAGCAAGCTACACGTGCGGCGTGGCACCGCGTCGAACGCGCACTTCCCGGCGATGCCGATGGCGATGGGCGCTGATTGACAATCGCCATTCGCGATTGCCGCCTGTTCGACGAAGAGGCCTCTTCGGAGGCCTTCTTCTTTTCGGGTAGCCATCAGGAAGGCGCCTTGTCTTGTTATCAAGCACGAACCACGGCGTCAGCGGTAGCCGGACCGCTCAACCATACATACCAAAATTATCACTGACACCTTTTCTCTCTGCGACGCTATAGCGTCCTTGCGCCAGGCTGCAAAGGAGCATGGCGTCAGGGGAATTCGCCGTCCCGTGGCCACCCCTAAATTGCCTCTGACACCGTTTCGGCCCCTAATTAGTCCGGCCCCTAACAATTCAAATGACTGTAAGTGAACCTGACCCCGTTTTTGTAGACGACGCCAG
>JBDTIE010000320.1:0-8317 GCA_039936515.1 Rhodanobacter sp.
GGCACGCTGGTGTACTTCGTCGGACACATGGCCGGGCGCATCAATGTGTCCACGGTGATCGACCTGGTCAGCGCCGACGTGCGCCATTCCATTGAGCGGCTCACCACCGACACGGCCCAGCCCAAGGCACCTGACGACGCCTTTTGGCGCGAGGCGGTACCGGTGCTGGATTCACGTCACGGCTATCTGCAGCATCTGGATGCCGAAGGCCTGGCCACCTGGGCGTGCGAACACAACACGGCGATCCGGCTGCTGGTGCGTCCGGGCGATTTCGTCTTTCCCGGTGCGCCGATTGCGTTGGTGGTGCCAGCCGTGGCCGACGTCGACGCGGCGGTGCGCGACGCCACCGCGCTGGGAGCCAGCCGTATCAGCACCGAGGATTTTGAATACGCCATCCGCCAGCTGGTGGAGATCGCGGTGCGCGCGTTGTCACCGGGCATCAACGATCCGCATACCGCCATGAGCGTGCTTGACCGGCTGGGGCTGGCGTTGAGCGAAGTGGCGCCGGTGCACATGCCCACCGGCGTGTGGCTGCGCGAGGCCAAGCCGGCGCTGGTGATCCCCGGCTTCAACTATGCCGGCCTGGTCGACGCGATGTTCCACATGATCCGGCAGAACGCGTCGTCCAGCACGGCGGTATTGGCGCACCTGCTTGAGGTGCTGACCTCGGTGGTCAGCATCGAGCACGACGCGGGGCGCACGGAGGTTCTGCAGCGTCACGCGGACCTGGTCATTGGTGACGCTCAGCGCCACATCGACAACCCGTCAGACCTGGACGACCTGCATCGCCGGCATAGGGACTTCCAGGCGATGCGGACGCACGGTCCGGCCGGATATATCGGCGCGTTGGCGGAGTGAGGTCGCAGGCTCACCCGGGCCTGTTCTGGTCCGGATGACGCGCCGCGGACCGGGCCGGGCGGGTCACCCGCCGCGGCCGCCGCCGCTGGCGTTGCTGGGGTGGTCAGGTCGGCGCTTTCGCGGGACCTGACCCCTTGCCCCGATTTCTCAGCGCGTCATGGCAGCATGCGCAGCTTTGGCTCGCGTGCCCACTGCCGTGTCTTGGCGGCGGTGACAAACGCCTTGGGATCGGCGGCGTCGACCACGCCGGAATCCTTTTTCACGCCGCTGGCCTTGAGCAGCGATTGCGCGCCCGCGTCCGCGGCAATGGCCTTGAGATGGCCAAAGGCATCGCTGACGAAGTCCAGCGCGGCGGACTCGGCAGTCAGTTGCCTTGCCGCCGCTTCGCTCAGCACGACCGCCACGGCGTCGAAGAACACCGAGGGCGTTCCGGCAAGCTGGCCGTCGGCAGGCAGCTTCTTGCCGTCGGACAGCACCGCGCCGCCGATCTTGGGCGCGACGATCTTGACCGCCGCACCGGCCGCTTCCACCGCCTTGCGCAGGGCCTTGATGGCGGCAGCATCCGAACCGTCGTGGACGAGGATGCCGACCAGCCGCCCCTTGAGCGTGTCCTTCATCTTGCCGATGGTCTGCAGCGCCGGCGACAGCGGCAGGTCGGTTGGCGCAACCCTCGCCGGCGGGGCCGGCGGCATCGGCGACAGCGCCAGACCGTCGGCCACGCGCGCGGCCAGGTCCTCGTCGACAAGGCGCAAGTGGCCGACCATCGCCGCGCGCACGTGCACGGTCTCGACCTTGGACAACTCAAAGACAAACGCGCCGGCCATGTGCGCCTGCTCCGGCTTGCTCTGCGAGCGGTAGAAGCGTCGCGCCTGGCTGTAGTGGTCGGCGAACGACTCGGCGCGGATGCGACCCTTGCTGCCCGCTTCGGTGGCTTCGGCAGCATGCCGGAAGCCCTGCGGCGTTTCCCGCGGGTTGTCGTTGGCCAGCGAGTTTGGCTCGTAGTTGACGCGGCCCGGCGGAGAGTGCATCTGCATATGCGCGTCGCGCTGCAGGTTGGCGTACGGACACTTCGGCGCGTTGACCGGCAACTGATGGAAGTTGGGCGTGCCCAGCCGCGACAGTTGCGTGTCGAGGTAGGAAAACAGCCGGCCCTGCAGCAGCGGATCGTTGGAGAAATCGATGCCCGGCACCAAGTGCGACGGGCAGTACGCGACCTGTTCGGTCTCGGCGAAGAAATTGTCCGGCCAGCGATCAAGCACCATGCGCCCGACGACGGTGAGTGGCACCAGTTCCTCGGGGATCAGCTTGGTTGGATCGAGATGGTCGAACGGAAAGGCGTCTGCCTGCTCCTGGCTGAAGAGCTGGACCGCCAGTTCCCACTCCGGAAATGCGCCGCGCTGGATGGATTCGAACAGGTCACGGCGGTGGTAGTCCGGATCGGCGCCGGTGATCTTGACCGTCTCGTCCCACACCGTGGACTGCACGCCCAGTTTCGGCCGCCAGTGGAACTTCACGAACGTGCTGCTGCCATCGGCCGCGAGCAGGCGGAAGCTGTGGATCATGAAGCCTTCCATCATGCGCAGCGAACGCGGGATCGCGCGGTCGGACATCAGCCAGGTGATGGCATGCATGGATTCGGGGGTGAGCGAGATGAAATCCCAGAATGTGTCGTGCGCGCTGGCTGCCTGCGGGTAACCGCGGTCCGGCTCCATCTTCAACGCGTGCACCAGGTCCGGAAACTTCATCGCGTCCTGGATGAAAAACACCGGGAAATTGATGCCGACCAGGTCCCAGTTGCCCTCGCTGGTATAGATCTTCACCGCGATGCCGCGTGCATCACGCGGCGTGTCGATGGAGCCGGCGCCACCGGCCACGGTGGAGAAGCGCGTGAACAGCGGCGTCTTCTTGCCCACTTCGGTAAGGATCTTGGCGGTGGTGTACTTGCCCAGCGATCGGGTCAGCTCGAAGTAGCCATGCGCCGCGGAGCCGCGGGCGTGCACGATGCGTTCGGGGATGCGTTCGTGGTCGAAGTGCGTGATCTTTTCGCGCAGGACAAAATCTTCCAGCAGGGTCGGCCCGCGCGGCGAGGGCCGCAGCGAGTTCTGGTCGTCGCTGATGGGCACGCCCTGGTTGGTCGTCATCGGCGGGTGCGTGCCGCCGGCAAGCTGGTGCACCTCGTCGGCATTGCCGCGCGTCTGGCTGGCGTCACGGGCCGGCATGGAGGGGCGCGAACGCGCGTCGGGTTTGCGGGTGGTAGCCATCGGATACTCCGGGGTGTGGCGGGGCAGTACGCCAGCGTGCACCGGGCGCGGTGATGTGGCGGTGACGCGGATGCACGCGCGATCCTGCCGGCCTGCCCGGTGATGCATGGGGGTGCGTGCCCTCCACGCCGGGGTTCTTCACGGCAGTGCCAACCGCGTTGTGGCCCGATGGGGCCTGACCCTCACCCATGCGGAGAATCATCCATGTCCGACAACCACGACGAGCGCGTATTCGAAGACAGCGGCAAGCGCTTTGCCGCGTTGCTCAACCGCCAGGACGATGGCCTGCTCAGTGTTTCGGTGCGCTTGCCGGACGACAGCCTGCGTACCGTGCCGGGCGAACATTTCGCGAGCGAAGACGAAGCCATGGCTGCGGCGGAGGCTTTCGCGCACGAGCTGGTGGGGTCGTGCTGAGCGCAACGAGTAACCCGATGCGCGATTGAGCATCCGCCTGGGCATATGGCACGCGCGCTGCTCGCGCCAATCGGCGGATGAGGCGTCGAGATACTTTACGCATGCGGACCTTCCCGCGCCGACCCATGCCGCAGGTTATTGAGTTATATCGTGTTTATTTGCGGGCATGGGACTTGCTTGAACCCAATGCGAGACGCAAATCAAATCACGGGGACTTGGGATGAATCTGTTCAAGAAAGGGATGGGCACGGCGCTGGTGCTGGTGGCGGGTTTGCTGGCCGGCGGCGTCGCCACTGCCACGCCCATCACCATGGACTTCGATGGGCTGACGCCGGCCACGTCTGTGCACACCTATTACGACGGTGGCTGCACGGCGATTTCCATCTTCTCCGTTGACTGCTGCGGTCCCGACTATGGCGTGGTGTGGAAAGACGCCACGGTCGGTACCAGCCCGGATGCACCAGCTCCAGCGGCCTTTGCCGCACCGTTTCTCACCGGCCAGGCCACCATGAATGTTGTCGCCGGGTTCGAAGGCGGTCTGTCGTTGTCCTACTACAACCTGTCCAACCTCGTGATCGTCGGCGGCGTCAGTGTGTACTCCGGCCTGGATGGAGGCGGCACGCTGCTGGCTTACGCGGACCTGGGTGAAACCAGTGACTGGGATTTCTTCAGCCTGGCTTTCGCCGGCACAGCCCAGTCGGCGGTGTTCCAGGGCTTCCCGGTTTTCCTCAGCGGGTTCGACGATGTGACGCTTAACGTGAACGCGCCGACCAATCCGGTGCCGGAGCCGGCCACGCTCGGCGTATTTGGGCTGGGCCTGCTGTTGATGGGCCTGTTTGCCGGGCTGCGCCGACGCCACAACTGATACGCGCCATCTGACCCAGGGCGCAGAGCCAACAACCCCCGGCAACGGGGGTTTTCTTTGGGCTCGACGACAAATCGTGGCAAGGGATGCGGCGGCACCAGCGCGGGGTTGTCACGCCGCGCCGGAGCGCTCGGAATCACCGCCGGGAAGGGGCAGATCGGTATGGTTCCAGGGAACAGGGACAGAGACTTGCCGGCAGATTTGTCGCAGCGCGGTTCTCAGGCCCTCTTCCAGGGTCGGGTGATAGAACGGACGATCCAGCATTTGCGCGGCGGTCAGGTTGTCGGCAATGGCCCACGCCAGCTGTTGCGCGATGTGTTCGCCGCCGGGGATGCACAGCGCCGCGCCGGTGAGTTTGCCGTCCGGGCGCGCGGCATGGATTTCGCAAATGCCGTGGGCCTTGCCGATCACCTTGGCGCGCCCCTGTCGGGCGTAATCGGCGCAGCCGGTCACGGTGTCGGTGTCGCCCGCTTGCGGAAGCTTGCCGACCACGGCGGCTGCCGGTCGGCAGAAGGTGATCGCCAGCGGCGCCGAACGGTTTGCCCGGAACAGGTTCGGATAGCTGGCGGCGTTGCGTCCGGCCACTGCGCCGTCGTCAGCAGCTTCATGCAGGAACGGATGCAGCCCATTGGCATCGCCGGCGATGAACACAGGTGCGTCTGCACATTGCAGCGTGGCCGGATCGATATCCGGCATGCCCCGGGCGTCCAGCACCAGACCGGCGTTTTGCAGATCCAGCGCAGCCAGTTGCGGCGGCCGTCCGGCGGCCACCAGCAGCCGGTCGAACTGCGCGCTGCCACCGTCCCAGCTCAGGCGCACGCACTCGCGCTGGTCACTGGCGTACTGCGCACGCGGAGACTGGCCGAGGTGGATCGGCAGCTCCGCAGCCAGGACGCGCTGCAGTTCGGCGCTTACTTTCGCCGGCAGGCCGGCAAGGCGGTCGCCGCGGTCGAACACCGCCACGCGCACGCCCAGCCGAGCCAGCGCCTGCGCCAGTTCCAGCCCGATGGGGCCGCTGCCGATGACGCCGACCGAGGCGGGCAGGTCGTGCAACTCGAAGATGTTCTGGTTGGTCAGTACCAGCCGCTCCACGGCCTGGAACGCCTGTGGCAAGGCCGGTGCCGAGCCGGTCGCCACCACCACCGCGCGCGCGTCGATGCGCGTGCCGTCGTCCAACAGCAGTTGCCCCGGCGCGATGAAGCGCGCGCGACCTTGCACGAAGGTGCCGGCGGGCAACTGCGCAAAGCTGTCGGCCACGCCCTGGACGAAGGCGTCGCGATACCGGCGCAGCCGCTGCATCACGGCCACGCCATTGACCTGCGGCGTCGCGTTGATGCCCAATTGCGCTGCGTCGCGCACCGCCTGTGCTGCGTCGGCGGCGGCAATGAGCAGTTTCGACGGCATGCAGCCGACGCTGGCGCAGGTGGTTCCGGAGAAGGCGATGTCGATCAGGCGCGTGCTCGCACCGCGATCGCGCGCGTGCTTTTCCGCCACCAGGCCGGCGGTTCCGGCGCCGATCACGGCGACATCGCAGGTTTCGATCCGACGCGTCGCGGACATGGGGGTTTCCTTTGCAGAGGGAGACGGCAGGGTCCGCGCCAGGCTGCCGCGGGGTGGAGACGCCAAACACGTTACCGCGCGGGCAGTGGTTTGCGCATGAAGCCCGCGCGCGCCTCACGGTATCGTTGCACTCGTGCCGGCATGCTGGCGCGTCCAATCGGGGAGCAACACGCTGATGGCTGAAGTGACGGGCGGGCGGCGCATTCTGTGGCTGGTGATCGGGGCGCTTTCGGCGGTGCTGATTGGTGTCATCCTGCTCAATGTCTGGCCGCAGGAAAAACAGCTCGGGAGCCGCCTTGGCCACGTCAGCGCGGTGGAGAGCGCGCAGTTCCGGCGCGAGATCGGCACGCTGCTGGGCGCCAGCGTGGTCGACGGCAACGTGGTGACGGACTTCCAGAACGGCGACGAGATCTTTCCGGCGATGCTGGCGGCCATTCGCGGCGCCCGGCACAGCATCAACATGGAGACCTACATTTACTGGTCCGGCGCGATATCCAAGGAGTTCGTGGATGCGCTGACCGAGCGCGCGCACGCCGGGGTCAAGGTGCATGTGGTGGCCGATTGGCTGGGCTCCACGCGCATGAAGCAGGATGTGATCGACCGTCTGCGTGCCGGCGGCGTGCAGTTTGAGTACTTCCATCCGCTGCATTGGTATTCGATGGACCGCATCAACAACCGCACGCACCGCAAGTTGCTGGTGGTTGACGGCACCGTGGCGTTCAACGGCGGCGTCGGCATTGCCGACGAATGGAACGGTGACGGCACGCAGCCGGACCATTGGCGCGACATGCAGTTTCGCGTGGAGGGCCCGGCGGCGGCGCAGATGCAGGCGATTTTTGCCGACAACTGGCTCACTACCACCGGCCACGCGCTGCTGGGGCCGGACTACTATCCACCGTCGCCGCGTGCCGGCGACATCTCGATGCAGGCCTTTGCCAGCTCGCCGGATGGCGGCAGCGTGAACATGCAGTTGCTGTATCTGATGGCGATCAACGGCGCGCGGCGCAGCATCGATCTGGAGTCGGCGTACTTCGTGCCTGACGAGATGACCATGACCGCCTTGCTCGACGCGTTGCGGCGCGGCGTGCGCATTCGCCTGGTGGTGCCCGGTCCGCATGTCGACAGCCGCGTCGTGCGCAATGCGTCGCAGCAGACCTGGGGCACGCTGCTGCGCGCCGGAGCGCGCATGTACCGCTACCAGCCAGCGCTGTTCCACAACAAGCTGATGGTGGTGGATGGCTACCTGACCATCGCCGGCTCGGCCAATTTCGACAACCGCTCGTTCCAGCTCAACGACGAGTCCAACATCACCATGTACGACCACGCCTTTGCCAAGCACATGACCGACGTCATCGACGCCGATATCGCTCGTTCGCAGGAACTGACCTTGCGCCAGTGGCAGCAGCGGCCGTGGACGCAGCGCGTGTTCGACTGGCTGTCGGCGCAGGCTGCCGGGCAGTTGTGACCGCCCCGACGCCGGCGTCGCCTACGCGACCTTGGTGATCTGCCGCAGCGCCTGCTCGAACGCCTCCGGCGGCTGCCCGCCGGAAATGAGATGGCGGTTGTTGATGATGGTGGCCGGCACCGAGTGGATGCCCTTGTCCAGGTAAAGCTGCTCTTGCGCGCGGACCTCGTCGGCAAAACTGCCATCGGTCAGGACCGCGCGTGCGCGTGCGCCGTCCAGCCCGGCTTCAGCGGCAAGGCGGACCAGCGTTTCGTGTGCGCTCACATCCTCGCCATCGGTGAAGTACGCGCGCAGCAGCAGCTGCTTCAGCGCAAGGTCGCGGCCTTCGCCTTCGCCTTCGGCCCAGTGCAGCAGGCGATGCGCGTCGAAGGTGTTGTACACGCGCTGGCGTTTGTCCATGTTGAAGGTGAAGCCCAGGGCCGCGCCGCGGGCACGGATGGATTCCTGGTTGGTGTGGATCTGTTCTGCGCTGCTGCTGTATTTGCGCTGCAGGTGTTCCACCGCGTCCTCACCTGCGGCCGGCATTTGCGGATTGAGCTCGAATGGCTGCAGGTGCATGTCCACCGCCACGGCGTCGCCGAGCTTGTCCAGCGCCTGCTGCAGGGCGGCCAGTCCGATCGCACACCACGGACAGGACACATCGGAGACGAAATCGATGCGGACGGGGACGGGCGTAGTGGATGCGGACATGGGACACCTGGGGATCGGTGATGGCACGAAGCGGCGTGCGGACTCCATGCAACATGCGGCCGGCACGCGGCGCAATCAATTGCCGGCACGCGCCCGGTGCGTGCGAGCGCCACGCGCCGGGGCACCCGTGTCTTTGGTCATGGTCGATGAGCGCGGCAATCGGGTAGGCTCGAGGGTCACTCTTTGCGGAGACATGCGTGATGA
>JBDTIE010000321.1:0-10905 GCA_039936515.1 Rhodanobacter sp.
TGTGGGCGATGTACAAGCCGATGGCCCACTTGCCGGCAAGAAACAGCAGCGTGGTCAGCGCGCCACCGCGAAGCGCATCGCGCCAATGGATGTGCGCATCCGGCAACACGCGGTACATCGCGCCAAACGCCAGCACGAACACGACGGCCGACAGGCTGTACTCGATGATCTGCCACGCAACGGTGTCGCCGCGCACGACCAGTTGCAGCAGGCCCGACACCGCGAAGGTCACGATCAGCATGAAGCCGATGCCGCCCAACAGCGCCAGGGCCCTTGCGCGCGCCATCAACCACGCACCGATGGCGGTACCCGGGCGTGGTTCCACACGCCAGATGCGGTTGAGCGCGCCTTGCAATTGTGCAAACACCGCCGAGGCGCCGACCACCGTGACAACCAGCCCGACCACGCCGGCAATGTTGCCGGCATGTGGATGTTCGCGCGCGCTGCTGATGACGGCCTGCACCGCGTCGCTGGCGCGCGCGCCAACCATCCCGGTGAGCATGTCTGCCAGTTGCTGCTGCCACTCGCTGTGCAGGCCGGACAACACCCATACCAGAAGGATCAGCACCGGCGCAAACGAGACGGACGCATAGAACGCCAGCGCCGCTGCGCGTGTCATCAGCTCGTCGTCGCCAAAACCCGACACCGCGGAGGCGACGGTGCGCTTGACCAGGGCAGGAAATTTCATTGCGGACATCCAGTGGGCATGGATGCAGTGAACCATTGCCGCAGTGAAGAACTACTCAGCAGCAACGCCGGTGCAAACCGGGCCGCGCGTCGCCCGGTGCCGTGATCAGACCGAACCGTCGCCGCTTTTCGCCGCCTGACGTGCCACCCGGGCAGCCGCGCAGGTGGCCAACGCGGAACGCGCCAGCCAGGCCTGATCGGGGTAATACGAAAACACGAACTGGCCGTTTTTCATCACGTCAATGATGGGCTTGGCCACGGCACTGCGCAACGCCGGGCAGCCCCAGCTGCGACCGAGTCGACCCATCTGCCGCCCGGTATCGGCGTTCACGTACGCCGCGCCGTGCATGACGATGGCCCGATCCATCGCCGCGTCGTTGATACCCGGCTCCAGCCCGTCCATGCGCAGCGAGTACCCGTTGCGCCCGACATAGGTCTGGCCTGTCACGAACAGTCCCAGGCTCGAGGCATGCGTGCCATCGGTGTTGGAAAAGCGCGTCGGCACATTGCCGCCCGAACCGCTGCCATGCGCCACCAGCTCGTGGTACAGCAGCTTGTGGCTGGCCAGGTCGAATACCCACAGCCGTGGCTGCAGTGACGGACGGCTGTAATCGATGACCGCCAGCCGCCGCGCCGTCATGCCCACGCCATCGGCTTGCGCACAGCGGACGGCCGCCAGCGCCAGTTCCAGTACCTTCGGATCGGCCAGCGGGGCAAGCGCGTCGAGCGTTGCCGCGTCGACGTGCACGGTGGCCGGCGCATTGGCTACAGTGCGCGCCACTGCCGCGGCGGAGGTGTTTGCGGTCGCGCCAAACGTGGCAACGACAACGGCCAGCACGCTTGCGCGCGCAAATTGGAATACATGCATGGGCGGAGTCTAATCACACCCGCTCGACGAAATGTTCACATCCCGTTGACGCGCGTGCGCAATCGTGCGGCCGATCACAACATCCGCGCCACTATGGCTGGCCGGCAAAGCGTCCGTACGGGTTGATCGACGTGGCGTGCCACCATTGCTTTTCCGGACCCAGCAACTCCACCTCGAAATGCAGATGTGGCGCGTCGGCACTGGCGTTGCCGGTGCTGCCCACCGTGCCGATGGGATCGCCGCGTTGCAACTGCTTCCCCTCGGCCAGACCGGGCGCGTAGCTGTCCAGATGCGCGTAGTAGTAGATCACCCGCTCGGCTGGGTCGAACTGGTACACGGTCAGACCGCCTGGCTTGCTGGTGAACAGCTTGACCACGCGCCCGGCATTGGCCGCCAACACCGGCGTGCCGCGCGCAGCCATGATGTCGATCGCGTCATGCACGCGATTGGATGTACGGGCCTGGGTGAAGGTGTCACGCAACTCGCCCAGCTCCACCCCTTGCACGGGAATAAGCAGGCCGCTGACTGCCGACGCCGGCACGTCGGCCGGCACCGGCGCCTGATCCACAGCCACTGCCGCGGCCGCCGTCGCGGCCGGAGCCGGCAACGCGACGGACACACCGTCGTCGGTATTGATTGGGCCCGGCACATGCGGTTCCGCGGCAGGCCTGGTCACGGAAACCGGCCTCACCGCCAGCGCAATTTCCGGCGCAGGCGTGATGACCGCCACCGGCCCTGGCGCGGCCACCGGTATCGCTGCTGCGCCGCGCGCCAGCCACCCGGCACCGACCACGCCAAACATCAGCGCCGCGCCGCAGGCGACGCCTGCGATAAAGGCCAGCAACAGTTTCATGTCACTCCTGCAGCAGCGCCGACATGCCCGGCTTCACTGCCTGCGCCACATCCAGCGCACTCCAGTTTGTCAGACGGATGCACCCGTGCGAATCGGTCTTGCCGACGTGGCCGGGCTCCGGCGTGCCGTGGATGCCGTAGTGCTCCTTGGACAAGTCGATCCACACCACGCCCACCGGGTTGTTTGGCCCAGCCGGCAGCGTGGCCTTGGCATCACTGGACTTGGCGTCCCAGAACAGCTTGGGGTTGTAGTGGAACACCGGATTCTTGCCGACTCCCTGGATCTTCCACTCGCCGATCGGCAGAGGATCGTGGCTGGAGCCGGTCGATGCCGGATACTGCGCGACCTTGGCACCGGAGGCATCCAGCAGCGACACGGTGGAGTCGGACTTGTCCACCACGAGCGTGGACACCGCTGGCATGGGTGTAGTCGGGGTGACGGCAGGCACCACAAGCTGGGTGCCCTCACGGCTGAAATCCGCGTTGGGGTTGAGTGCCTTGAGCAGTGCCGGGCTGGCGTGGAAGCGTTCACCCAAGGCTTCTAACACCGTCGCATACCCCAGCGCGTCGAGCTTGGAGCGCGCCATCATGCCGCTGGGCAGCGGGTTGAACGGGCCGGCGACATCTGCCGCGCTGAGTGTGGCGCTGACCAGCACCGGCGCGGTGTCAGCATTCAACGCCGCCCAAGTTGGCGCATCCATTTCGCCAGTCACCGCCAGCTTGCGGCTGGCCTGGTAGCCGGCAATCGCCTGGCGCATGTTGGAGCCGTATGCACCATCTATCTCGCCAGGCGAGAACCGCGCACGCTCCAACAACACCTGGGCACGCAACACGCCAGCACCCTTGGCACCAGCGTTGACCGCGTCGACCAGAGCAGCATTGTTTGCCGCCTCGGCCGTCACTGCCGCGGACGCCGCCGGCGCGGCCGTCACCGGCGTGGCGGGCAGTGAGCTCGCCGTTGTGGCGGCAACGGCCGCGCTCGCTGGCGTGGCGACACTTGCGCTGCTTGCGGCGCTGGCAGGCGTGGCCGGCAACGATTGCGCGTGCGCCACGCTTGCCCCAAGCGCGACCAGAATCGCGCCCATCAGGTTCAGTGCGGTCTTCAAACCATGTCTCCCGTGTCCCCAAGCGAAGTGCTTGCCGCTATCGTCCACGAGGCAACGTGAAGCCCGGGCGTATGTCCAGCGCCAGTCGGGACAGTCAATCCGCACCGGCGCCGCCATGCGAGGGAGCTGTGGCACCCGGCGGCTCCCAACCACCCACGCTGCGGCCGCCGTAACTGTGCGAGCTGGCTCGCTCGTCGGCCAAGTATTGGTCAACCGGTGGGCCGCTGGCGTAGCGCTCCAGACATCGCGCCTGGTCGTCGAGGCGCTTGAGCGCGGCCAGTTGTTCGTCCTGACCCAACCGTGCGTTGCGCACCGCTGACTTCAGCACGGCAATGGTGTGGTCGTAGACTCGCGTGGGCACGGGAAACGGATGACGATCCTTGCCGCCATGCGCCAGCGAGAAGCGCGCCGGATCAGTGAAGCGGCACGGCGTGCCATGCAACACCTCGGCCACCATCGCCAGCGCGCGCACCGTGCGTGCGCCCACGCCCGGCACCTGCAGCAGCTGGGTGAAATCCCGCGGTCCGTTCTCCGCGGCCGCGGCAAGGCTGCCGTGCAGCCGCCGCGCAATGACGTCGGTGGCGCGCACGTCGTGGTGCGAGGGCATCACCAGATGCGGCAACAACTCCAGTTGCGCCGGCGTTTCCGGCGCGACCGCTGGCGCTGCAAGGGCCGCCTTGCGTGCCTGTCCGGCTGACAGGCCGCCGTCAATGCGGCCCAGTTCGCGCACGATGCCGTCCGGGCCGAGACCTTGCAGCAGCGCCACCTGCGCACGACGCGAAGCCTGCGCGCGATGGTCGGCCAGGTTCACGATGCGGCCCTGCCGCGGCCCATCCACCGCCGCGTGTGGATCATCGACGAAGCTGGTCAGTCCTTCCGACAGCCAGTGATAGCGCCGGGCCTGCTTGCGCTCGCCATTCATGCCCTGCTGCACGACGACCCAGTGGCCGTCATCGCTGACAATGAAGCTGTGCAGGTACAGATCGAAACCATCCTGCACCGCGGCGCTGTCGACCTTGGCCACCAGCCGACTGGTGGTCGCCAACGCCGCACCGTCAAAGCCCACGCGCTCGGCAATGGCCATCAACTCGGTCGGCGTGGCGCGTGAGTACCGGCCGCGCCCGCCGCACACATGGATACCGAGCTCGCCGGCCATCGGCTCCAACCCACGCTTCAACGCGCCCATGACGGAAGTGGTGATGCCAGACGAGTGCCAGTCCATGCCCATCACCGCGCCAAAGGACTGGAACCAGAATGGATGCGCAAGTCGTCGCAGCAACTCGTCACGACCGTATTCGTGCACGATCGCCTCGGCCATCAACGCCCCCAGCCGCGTCATGCGATCGGCAAGCCAGCGTGGCACGCGGCCGCCATGCAGGGGCAGATCTGCACTGCCTGAGCGGCGGCTCATGGGGGTTTGGCGCGGATGAAAATCATCAACCGATGATGCGGCATGCCGATGTCAGCGCAACTGAGAACCGCCGGCTTGCACGCGGCCCGCCGAATCAATTGCTGGAAGGCTGCGGTTTCTGTTGCGGAAGGTTCTGATGCTCATGCGGCGTGCCTTTATCAGGCATGTCGTGCTTGTCGTTGCGCCGCGGCGTCGGTTCCGGGTAGCCGCTGGTGCCAACCGAGTCGGGTGTGTGTTCGTGGCCAGACGCCGGTTTGCGCGGCGGCGTGTTCATCAGTGGTCGGTGCCGATATCGCGATCGGACTGGCGCTTTACCTCGGCCTCGCCCTTCTCGGTCTTCTTGTCGCGACGATCCTGCAGCTTCTCGTCGTGTCGTGCCACGTCGTTTTCGTTGCGGTCGCCGCTGCCATGCTTGCGGTCCGCCGGGGGCATGTTGGGCATGATCCTGTCTCCGTCTGTACTCACCCGACGCTAGCGGGGGAACACTGACGAAAACGTGACGAGCGCGCGTTGGCTGGCAGCGCCTGCCGCAACTATCCGACATGCCGGCTACGTTGGCACGGTGCCCATTGGTCACGTGCCCTGGCTGGCCGGAATGTCGAACACCTGCCGCAGATAGGCGACGTACGCCGGGTCCTCGCACATGTTCTTGCCGGGCGAGTCGCTGAGCTTGGCTACCGGCTGGCCGTTGCATCGGGTCATCTTGATCACGATCTGCAGAGGCACCGGGCCGACGTCATTGGTCAGGTTGGTGCCGACCCCGAACGCGAGCACGCAGCGGCCACGAAAATGTGCGTACAGCTGCATCACGCGGGGAATGTTCAGGCCATCGCTGAATACCAGCACCTTGCCGCGCGGATCGACGCGGTTGTCCCGGTAATGCGCAAGCACCCGTTCGCCCCAGGCAAACGGATCGCCGGAGTCGTGCCGGGTGCCGTCAAACAGTTTGCAGAAATACATGTCGAAATCGCGCAGGAACGCGTCCAAGCCATAGACGTCCGACAGCGCGATGCCAAGATCGCCGCGATATTCCTTCGCCCAGGCCTCCAGCGCCGCCACCTGCGAATCGCGCAGCCGCGGTCCCAGCGCCTGGTGCGCCTGCAGGTACTCGTGCGCCAGCGTGCCCAGCGGCGTCAGCCCGAGCTGGCGCGCCAGCCACACGTTGCTGGTGCCGGCCAGTTGCGCGCCCAGCCCGTCGCGCAAGGTGGTGACCACCTCCTCCTGCCACGCCCGCGAGTAGCGCCGGCGCGTGCCGTAATCGGCAATCCGGCAGCCGGTGTAACCTAGTGTGTCACGCAGCAATGCGATCTTGGCGTGCAATCGCCGGCGACCTTCGGCCAGATCCAGGCCAGCGCTGACGTGGCGGAAATACACCTCGTTGATGATCGCCAGCAGCGGCACCTCGAACAGGATCGTGTGCAGCCACGGCCCGCGGATGCGGATATCCAGCTCACCACTGACGGTGGTGGACGCGGCGATGTCCACGTACTTTTCGTTGAGCTGGAACAGCCCGAGAAAATCCACGAAATCGCTTTTGATGTAGCGCCGGTCGCGCAGGTAATCCAGCTCAGCCGGCGTGAAGCGCAATCGGCACAGCGCGGCCAGCCCGGCTTTGATCTCGCCGACATATGGCACCAGGTCGATGCCCGGATTGCGGCACTTGAAGCGGTACTCGACCTGCGCCGCCGGATACTGGTGCAGTACCACCTGCATCATCGAGAACTTGTACAAGTCGGTATCGAGCAACGATTCAATGATCATCAGAGGCCTGGCCTGGAGCGTGTGCCGGTTGTCCACGTCAGAGGGCGCGCGGCCCGGCAGCCTGCCGGCGCGACCACCACCGACTTTGGCTACGCTTTCGTCCTTCGTCGTGCCGCGGCATATCGCCGCCCTTGCGGATTCGCCCATCATGTCGCATTACGCCGGTCCCCTGCTCACGCGCGCCACGGCCGATGCGCTGCTGGCCGCACGCCAGGCGGGTGCGGACAAATGGATCGGCACGCTGGACCTTGGCCGGTCTAACGGCACCGCGTCCCTGCAAGCAACACGCTGGCAATGGAATGGCCAACATTACCCTTATCCATCCGTGCTGAAGGATCGCACGGTGTACTACTGGGAGGATGACCAGTTCGTCCCGGCGGCACGTTTTTCCGGCGCGCTGATCAAGCTGGTACCGACCGACTGGGGCGCGCCGACTTTCGAGATCGACGGCATCAAGATGCTGCCCACCGCCAGGGATTCGCCCTACGACGACGCGCAGCGCAAGGTGGCGCTGATCGATCCGCGCGGCAAGGTCGTGCTGGACACTTGCGGTGGACTCGGCTACTTCGCGGCGTGCTGCCTGCAGGCCGGCGCGGCGGCCATCCTCTCGTTTGAGAAAAACGTCGACGTGCTGTGGCTGCGCACGCTCAACCCGTGGTCGCCCGATCCCGCTGCCGCGGCTAGCGGCGGTCGGCTGCGTCTCACCCACGCCGACGTGACGGACGCCATCACGCACATCGCCGACGCTTCCGTCGACGCGTTGCTGCACGATCCGCCTCGCTTCGGCATCGCCGGCGAGTTGTATTCGCAGGCGTTCTACAACCAGCTCGCGCGCGTGCTGCGCCGTAGCGGCCGACTGTTCCATTACACCGGTCGTCCGAACCAGCTCACCAGCGGCCGCGACCTGCCGCGCGAGGTATCCCGGCGCCTGGAACAAGCCGGCTTCAAGACCCGGCTGGCGCTGGACGGTGTGCTGGCGACGCGGCGCTGAGTGATCGCGAGTGCAGGGCGTGGCCGCTCGTTTTTCCGACACGGAGACAGTGGTGGGCAGTGCCCGCCGGCCTTTCGCTCGCACATGAATAGCTGCCAAACCGGGTCTGCAAAAGCCGGTGTTAAAGTGCTTCGCTTCACCCGCCACGCGCGCCGGACACCAGCATGATCAGTTCAACGACTTATCCCATCGGCACACCAGGTACGCCGTGGGGGCCCGCCGAAGTAGCCAGCTGGCGCGCCAGCCAGGCGCGCAAGCGCGGCTATGCGTCCCAGGTACTCAGCGTGATCGACGGACTGCGCGAACGCTTCGATGTCACGCAATACGCACAGCTGGACTACGCCCCCGACGCGTACCCGCTGTTTGCGCTCAAGACCCGCGCCTGGCGCGATGACCTGCCGTGCATGCTGGTTACCGGCGGCGTGCACGGCTACGAAACCAGCGGCGTGCATGGCGCGCTGCGTTTTGCCAGCCAGCATGCGCAGGACTATGCCGATCGCGCCAACATCATGATCGTGCCCTGCGTCAGCCCGTGGGGATACGAGCGCGTGCATCGCTGGAACCCGCTGGCGCTGGACCCCAACCGCTCGTTCCGCGCCAACAGCCCGGCGGCAGAGTCGGCGGCGTTGATGCGCCTGGTCGCACCGATCCGCGATCGGGTGTTGATGCACATCGATCTGCACGAGACCACCGACAGCGACGAATCGGAGTTTCGTCCGGCACTGGCCGCGCGCGATGGCCTGGCGCATGTCACCGGCGAGATCCCCGATGGGTTTTACCTGGTCGACGACACCGTGAATCCGCAGCCGGCATTCCAGCAGGCGATCATCGACGCGGTTGCCAAGGTCACGCACATCGCCCCGGCCGACGAACACGGTCAGATCATCGGCTCGGCGGTCGTCAGCCCCGGCGTCATTCGCTACGCGTTCAAGGACTTGGGCTTGTGCGCCGGCGTCACCAATGCTCGCTACAAGACCACCACCGAGGTCTACCCCGACAGTCCCCGCGCCACGCCGGAACAATGCAACGCAGCGCAGGCAGCGGCGGTTTGCGCGGCGATGGATTTTGCTTTGGCGCACGCCTGACGCAACCCGGTCGCGGCCGTCACGCGCCGGATTTGTCCGTGCCGCGTGCCAATGACCGCGCTCAGGATTTCTTCTTGCCACCGCCGTCCTGCTTGTTGACCGTCGCCCACGCGATGCGCTCGGCGCTCTCCTCGGACTTGCCCTGCTTCTTCTCGCTGTCCTCGATGTGCTCGGCCTGGCGTTTCTGCTTGTCGGTATAGGACGATTTGTCACCCTTGGACATGACGGTGCTCCGCTCGATGGAGCTTCAAAGCTAGTGCGCGAGCGGTTAATGCCAGGTCGCCGATACACCATGCGCAAGTGAACCCGCGGCGCAACCCGCGACGCCCGCGACACGTGCCGAAGCCTGCAGGAGCCCACGATGCGACCAGCGACCACCAACACGGTCCCTTCACCGGCGCCACGCATCGGCTGCGCGGGTTGGTCGATCCCGTCCCGTCACGCAGCGCTGTTTGGGACCGGTGACAGCCACCTGGCGCGCTATGCCACGCGTTTCGCCGTAACCGAGATCAACTCCACGTTCTACCGGCCACACCAGCCGAAGACCTTTGAGCGCTGGGCCGCCAGCGTCCCGGTGCGATTCCGCTTCTCCGTGAAATTGCCCGGACAGATCACGCACCAAGCCCGGTTGCAAGGCGTGGGCGACGCGCTGAGCGCATTTTTCGCGGCACTCGACGGACTGGGTTCGAAGCTCGGCGGAATCCTGGTGCAGCTGCCGCCGAGCCTGGCGTTCGATGCGCGCGTCGCCGACCGCTTCTTCGCCATGCTGCGCCGCCGTTGCGCGGCGCCGGTGTCCTGCGAGCCTCGCCACGCAAGCTGGTTCGACCCCGCGGTCGACGTGCTATGGCAGCGCTACGCGATCGCGCGGGTTGCGGCCGATCCGCCGCGGCTGCCGGCTGCGGCGCACCCCGGCGGCGCCGGCTCGGGCGCACACTGGAGCTATTGGCGCTGGCACGGCTCTCCGCGCATGTACTACAGCGCCTACGATGACGCGGCATTGCGCGCGCTCGCGCAGGCGTTGCGCAAGAGCCACCACCCGCAATCGCCGGCATGGTGCATCCTGGACAACACCGCATCTGGTCACGCGGTGGAGAATGCAGCGCGACTGCAAAGCCTCGTGGGCGGCCCGTGACCCAGGGGTTGAGCAGCACGTCAATGGAACCTGCGACCGATGCGGCGGCGATTGACAGGCCCGCCAGGCAACGACGGTTTCACGTCGTTCCGGCTACAAGGAGCAACCTGCATCACACGCCGGAGTAGCCCATGCAAAACGAAAACAAGCTCGGGGAAAAGTTCTGGAAGGCACTCAAGTCCGACCGCACGGTCATGCTCGGCGTCGACGGGGTCGAGGATGGTCACTCGCGACCGATGACGGCGATGGTGGAGAACGAGCGCGGGCCGATCTGGTTCTTTGTCGGCAAGCCCAACGCCGTGGTCGACAACCTTGCGAAAAACCGGCGCGCAGTAGCCGCCTTCAGCGCCAAGGACCACGACCTGTTTGCCAGCATCCACGGCAACCTTTCCGTATCCCACGACCGGGCCGTGATCGATCGATTGTGGAATCCGTTCATCGCTGCCTGGTTTGACGGCAAGGACGATCCCAAGCTGGTGCTGCTGCGCTTTGACCCTGAAAGCGCCGAGGTGTGGCTGAACGAAACGAGCCTGCTCGCTGGCGTCAGAATGCTGTTTGGCTCCGATCCACACGAGGAATACCAAGACAAGGTTGGCAAAGTCGACTTGCGCTGACGCCTTGGCCGCGCGCGAGTCGGATTTCGCCTGGCGCGCCTGCGATCCATCACTGCAATGGCGCGGCCATCACCAACTTCTCCACTGGATAGCCGCGCGCGGCGGCCCTGTCGCGGATCTGCCGGAACAACTGCGTATCCATCGACGCGGTGCGCGACAGGATCCACAGGTATTTCTGACTCGGGCCACCGACGACTGCCCACCGGTAGTCCGGGTCCAGGTCGATGACCCAGTAATCGGCCCAGACCCAAGGCAACCAGCTGAGGATGCGTGGCGCAAAGCGCACCTTCAGCGCGCCCGGCGCGCGTGGCACGGTTCTGGCCAGGCCAACCGATGCGTCCATCGCCCCGTTTTTGGTCCGGCAGGCGTTGCGTACGCCCACTGTGCCGTCGGCATTG
>JBDTIE010000322.1:0-3108 GCA_039936515.1 Rhodanobacter sp.
GGAGGTCGAGGCCCGGCAGGTGATGTCGGTGCCGGCGGTTTTCCTCAACGGCGAACTGTTCGACCAGGGCCGCATGAGCTTGGACCAGATCCTGGCAAAGATCGACACCGGCGCTGCCGCGCGCGAGGCGGAGAAGCTCAAGGCCAAGCCGCCCTTCGACGTGCTGGTGGTCGGCGGCGGTCCAGCCGGCGCCGCGGCGGCGATCTACGCCGCTCGCAAGGGCATCCGCACCGGTGTCGCCGCCGAGCGCTTCGGTGGACAGGTGCTCGATACCATGGCCATTGAAAACTTTGTGTCGGTGATGGCGACCGACGGCCCGCGCATGGGTACGGCGCTGGAGCAGCACGTCCACGAATACGACGTGGACGTGATGAATCTGCAGCGCGCGGGGAAACTCGTCCCCGCCGGCGACGACGGCCTGGTCGAGGTGCAACTGGCCTGCGGTGCCAGCCTCAAATCCCGCACTGTGATCCTGTCCACCGGCGCACGCTGGCGGCACATGAACGTGCCCGGCGAAGATCAGTACCGCAACAAGGGCGTGGCGTATTGCCCGCATTGCGACGGACCGTTGTTCAAGGGCAAGCGCGTGGCGGTCATCGGCGGCGGCAACTCCGGCGTGGAGGCGGCCATCGACCTGGCGGGCATCGTCGCGCATGTCACGCTCGTGGAGTTCGACACGAAACTGCGTGCCGACGAAGTGCTGCAACGCAAGCTGCGCAGTCTGTCCAACACCACCATCATCCTCAACGCGCTGAGCACCGAGGTGCGCGGCGATGGCGAAAGGGTGACGGCCTTGCTCTACAAGGATCGGACCACGGACGAAGCGCATGAGGTCGAGCTGGACGGCATCTTCGTGCAGATCGGACTTTTGCCCAATACCGAATGGCTCAAGGACACGTTGGAACTGTCACCGCGCGGCGAGATCGTCGTCGACGAGCGCGGCCAGACTTCCCTGCCCGGCGTGTTCGCCGCCGGCGACGCCACCACGGTGCCGTACAAGCAGATCGTGATCGCGATGGGCATGGGCGCCACCGCAGCACTCAGCGCGTTCGACCATTTGATTCGCAGCCCGGCTCCGGCGAGCGTCGCCGAAGCTGTTGCCGCCTGACAACGGCAACCCACGCGCAAGCGAACAAACAGGCGTCGCCACAAACAACAACGGACCGGTGAAAGCCGGTCCGTTGTTGTTTGTGCATGTGCGCTGCGGCTTACTTCTGTGCCAACAGATGCTCGACGCTCGCGCGCTCCTCGCGCAATTCCTTGTCGCTGGCATCCATGCGTGCGCGCGAGAAGTCGTTGATCACCAGACCCTGCACGATCGTGTACTTGCCACCGCTGCAGGTCACCGGATGACCGAAGATCACACCCGGGGCAATGCCGTAGGAGCCGTCCGAAGGCACGCCCATCGACACCCAGTCGCCGTCGGCGGTACCCAGGGCCCAGGTACGCATGTGGTCGATCGCCGCCGAAGCGGCGGATGCCGCCGACGATGCGCCGCGCGCCTTGATGATCGCCGCGCCGCGTTGTTGCACGGTGGGGATGAACTCACCCTCGTACCACGCCTGGTCGACCAGGCTCAGCGCCGGCTTGCCATCGACCGTGGTCTGCGACAGGTCCGGATACTGCGTGGAGCTGTGGTTGCCCCAAATGATCATTTTGCGCACGTCGGTGTTGTGCTTGCCGAGCTTCCCGGCCAGTTGCGCCTTGGCGCGGTTGTGGTCCAGCCGGACCATCGCGGTGAAGCATTTCGGATCCAGGTCCGGCGCGTTCTGCTGGGCAATCAGCGCGTTGGTGTTGGCCGGGTTGCCGACCACCAGCACCTTGACGTCGCGCTTGGCGTGCGCATTCAGCGCGTTGCCCTGCGGCCCGAAAATGGCGCCGTTGGCCGAGAGCAGATCCTTTCGCTCCATCCCAGGTCCACGCGGGCGCGCGCCAACCAGCAACGCGTAGTCGACATCCTTGAAGGCAACGTTGGCGTCATCGGTGGCGACCACGCCAGCCAGCGTCGGGAACGCACAGTCGTTCAATTCCATCACCACACCCTGCAGCGCCGGCAACGCGGGGGTGATTTCCAGCAGGTGCAGGATCACCGGCTGATCGGGACCCAGCATGTCGCCTGCGGCAATGCGGAACAGCAAGGCGTAGCCGATTTGGCCAGCGGCGCCGGTGACGGCAACTCGAACAGGGGCTTTCATTATTGGATCTCCGTGGATGGGAATCGGGAAGGAGGAACCGGAAGGACCGACGGAAACACCGCCTGCCCGACTCCCGGTCCACGTTTTTCAGCTCAGTTCGGCAAAGAACGCCGCGATGCGCTGCAGGCCCGGCGCCAGTTGCGCTGCCGGACAAGTGTAGGAAATACGTACGGCGCGGTCCTCGCCAAAGGCCGAGCCGGGAACACAGGCGACGCCGCTGGCCTCCAGCAGCGCGGAACAGAACGTCACGTCATCATCAATGCGCACTCCGCGATGGCTGTGGCCAAACGCCACCGAAATATCCGGGAACGCATAGAACGCGCCTTGCGGTCGCGGGCAGATGACGCCGGGAATCGCGCACAGCGCTGTGTAGACGGTGTCACGCCGCCGGGAAAATTCCTGGCAGCGCGCGTGCGGCACGTCCTGCGGACCGGTCAGTGCAGCTACCGCCGCGGCGCTGACCACCTCCGGCAGGCTGGTGATGTGATTGGAGTTGAGCGTGGTGACCGCACGCGCGATCACTTCCGGGCCTGCCAGCAAGCCCACGCGCCAGCCCGGCATGCCGTAGGTCTTGGACAGCGAATCGACGAACACCAGCCGCTCGCGCAATTCCGGCCGCGCGTGCACAAAGTTGTGGTAGCCGATGCCGTCGAACACCATGGCGTTGTAGATGTCGTCGGTGATGATCCAGGTATCCGGGTGCATGACCAGCACATCCGCCAGCGCCGCGATTTCCTCGCGCGTATAGACCATGCCGGTCGGATTGCACGGGTTGTTGAACAGGAACACGCGTGGCTTGCGCGAGAGCGCGGCATCCAGCTGCGCCGGCACCAGCTTGTAGTTCTGGTCCGGTCCGCACGCCAGGGCATTGACCCGTGCACCAACAATGTCGGCAATGTCACGGTACGTCGTC
>JBDTIE010000323.1:0-9472 GCA_039936515.1 Rhodanobacter sp.
CGATCCGCCACGGCTGCGTGACGGAATGCCTGCGCACGGCCAAATTCGATTGATGTATCTGCTCGACACCACGTCGTCTCCGAATTGCGCAAACCCAAACCAGGCCGCCACGTGAAGCGTTGGGCCAACAATGTGTCGGCGGCGAGACTGTATCTGTCGGCGATGACCCTGCTCGAACCTGAGGCCGGCGTGCTGCGGATGGAGCGGCGCGACGCCAAGCAAGGCGCCGCACTGCGCCGCTGGGGCTGATTGCCGCCACCGCACCGGTGCCTGGACTGATCGCGGTGACGCGGAACACGGTCCATTTCAAGCCGGCAGCCGTGAAGGTGGTCAACCCCTGGCTCGCGCAGGCCTAGGCGAATAGCCGGATTCCGCTGCAAGGGCAGCCACTTGATGGCACTCATCAGCGCACGGTACTGAATGTGTGGCTGGCCGCCGCGAACATCCGGTGATGTCGCCGCCCAGTCGAAATCTGCCGATGGCGAAGGCGAGCCGACGCCACCAGAAAACGCGGGTCAGCACGTTTCCTGATGGCCATCGCGCGTCTTGACGACCACCCACAGTGCCTCGACGATCAACATGCCTGGCAGTTCCCCGCGGAACGATGATCGGCGTGCTGCACATGTCCGCACCGGGCCGGCCGAAGTCGGCCAATGACGGCCGTTGAGCTGCCGCAAACGCGCGCCGCACAGCCGATGTTCGGGAACCACGTACCGCAAACGATCGGGTGCACAAGCCGCCGCTGTCGGCCAAAAGCGGCCACTCAAAAAGTACCGATCTCGTCCACATCACCTTCACGCTGCGGCGCGCCTGCTCAGCAAGCTGACAGTCCACTAGCCGCTTTAATCAGGGTCAACAAATCCGCGCGCGTTGGCTAGTGTCAAGTTTCTCACGCTGGTAGAAAAGGCTGCACGCATGCATACGATGATGAAAGCTGATCAGCACCGCTCTGCTTGCTTGTATCGCTGGCAGCCGCTGCTGACCGTGCTTTTGCTGCTGGTCATGTCCGGCAGTGCGCTGGCGGTACCCGCGTTTGCGCGACAGACCCAGCAGCCGTGTTCCTCCTGCCACGTCGGCGGCTTCGGGCCAGAGCTGACTGCATTCGGGCGTCAGTTTAAGCTGCTGGGCTACACGTTGAAAGTCGGGAGCCAAGCCGACGTGCCGCTATCGGCCATGTTGGTGGAGTCGTTCACGCATACGCAGAAGGCGCAGACCTCGGCACCGGCCAGTAGTTTCGATACCAACAACAACGTTGAACTGCAGCAGGCTTCGGTGTTCCTCGCAGGCCGACTGACCGACCATCTCGGCGTGCTCGCGCAAGCTACCTACTCGGACAATGGCGGCCTGCTTGGCTGGGACAACGCGGATGCGCGCTACGCGAGTACCTTCACGCGCGGCAAGCACTCGGGCATCTGGGGCATATCGCTCAACAACAACCCCACCGTCAGCGACGTGTTCAATACTGCCTCGGCATGGAGCTTCCCGTACATGGCGCCGGACCTTGTACCCGGAGCACCAGCGCAACCCATCCTGATCGATGGCCTTGGCGGCCAGGTGATCGGCGCCACCGGTTATGCCCAGCTGGACGGCAAGTGGTACCTCGAGGCCGGAGCCTACCGCTCGCTCTCGGTGGCGTTTACCAACCACGTCAACGCGGGCTATGGCGGCCGCGTGGTCGGCGCAGCGCCGTATGTGCGCATGAACTACACGTGGAATGTTCCGGCCGGCATGTTCGAGCTGGGCGGCTTTGGCATGGATGTGCGGCGCGGTCTGGTTGGCGCCGATTTCGCGGGTAACCCGATACCGCTCGCCGGGCCCGCGGATCGATTCCGCGATCTCGGCGTGGATGCCAACTACCAGTATTTCCACGGCGACCACAGCGTGACCCTCGACGGCCTGTACGTCACCGAGCGACAGACCTTGAATGCCACCTACGCCAGTGGCGGATCGTCGAACCGGCACGACACCCTGCAATCGCTGAATATCAAGGGCAGCTACTGGTATCAGCATTCCTACGGCGTGACGCTGGATGCGTTTGCCAACAACGGCAGCAGCGATCGCACGCTCTACGGCAACGACGGCTCGCCCAATACCCAAGGCGGCATGGTCGAGTTTGATTACAGTCCGTTTGGCCAAGCCACCTCGTGGCATCAACCCTGGATCAACCTGCGTGTCGGCCTGCAGTACACGTTCTATTCCCGCTTCAGCGGACTGGTGCACAACGTCGATGGTGCCGGGCGCAGCGCCAGCGACAACAACACCCTCTACGTCTATCTGTGGACGGCGATCTGATCCTGCCGCGCGCGCACTTCGCCAGAAGGGTGTTTTAGAAAGCTCAAGAAATAGGGGAAGAAACTGGCGAGAATTGTGTTCATCGTGACGCTGTGAGGCGACGCCGGCGCGCTCAGCGGCGCGACCTCCCCAGCGGTCGATACATCAGGTGCACGGTCACCTCGACGCCGGCGCAAGCGAGCACGGTAGCGACCGGTAACTCTTTAACCAGAGACTTGCGCTTTCGCCGAAGTCTGCTCGTCACACATGGCAAAATGGTTGGTGTTGGATACGGCCAGGATGCTGCGATGCGCAACGCGCAACGACAGTCTGCGCAGGCGAAGGAAACGGCGCGGATCAGCCCAGCAGGCGCTCGCACACGGCCTGATAGATAGACGGGAGTTTTTCCAGATCGTCAAGTGCGATGCATTCGTCGACCTGGTGGATGCTGGCGTTGACCGGGCCGATCTCCACTACTTCGGCGCCCAGCGGCGCAATGAAGCGGCCATCGGAGGTGCCACCGCCGGTGCTTTGTTCGGGATCGACACCACACAGCTCCCGGCATACGGCCATCACGGTCTCGCGCAGCAAGCCGCCCTGGGCGGTGAGAAACGGCGTGCCGGAAAGTTGCCAGTCAAGTTGGAAGTCCACCCCGTGCCGGCGCAGGATCGCCTCGCTGCGCGCGCGCAAGTCGTCGGCCGCGCTGGCGGTGCCGTAGCGGAAATTGAACAGTGCGGTGAGTTGGCCGGGTATCACGTTGTTCGCGCCCGTGCCGGCATTGAGGTTGGATACCTGCATCGAGGTCGGCGGAAAATCCGCGTTGCCGTCATCCCAGTGCGCTGCGACCAGCTCGGCCAGCGCAGGGGCCAAGGCGTGGATCGGATTGCGCGCGATGTCCGGGTACGCCACGTGGCCCTGCACGCCATGCACGGTCAGCGTGGCCGACAACGAACCGCGCCGACCCACGCGAATCAGGTCACCCAGCCGCTGGCGAGCCGAAGGTTCGCCAACCACGCACCAGCTGATCTGCTCGCCGCGGTCAGAAAAATGTGCTGCCACCCTGCGTACGCCGTCCATGGCCACGCCTTCCTCGTCGGAGGTCAGCAGCAGCCCGACACGGCCGTGATGACCTGGATGGGCGCGGACAAACTGCGTCAGCGCCACCGTCATCGCCGCCACCGCGCCCTTCATGTCCGCCGCGCCGCGGCCATATAGACGGCCATCACGCAAGGTAGGCGCGAACGGCGGGCTGTGCCAGTCCGATTCCGGCCCTGACGGAACCACGTCGACGTGGCCCAGAAACATCAGCAGCGAACCGTCGGTCGCGCCCTGCCCGGCATGCGTCGCCCACAGGTTTTTCACCGCGCCAAAGGGCAGGTGCTCGATGCAGAAACCGGCCTGCTCCAGCGTGTGTGCAATCAGCGCGTTGCAGCCGGCATCCTCGGGCGTCAGCGAGCGGCGGCGAATGAGTTCACAGGCAAGGTCGAGAACGTCGGACATGGACACACGCTGTCAGCGGATATCCGGCGAGGATAGCAAGCGCGCTACCCGACCACCGTGCTCAACATGTGCCCTACCCCATAAGTGATGCTGGCCGCCGCGGCGGTGATCACGAATTGCCGCGCTATTGAAAACACCATGCTGCGGCCAGTGAACAGCGAGGTGCCGATGCCGATGAGGGCCAGGCAGGCGGCGGTGGCCAGCAAGCTGCCGACCAGCGCGGTGCGACCGGCGCTGAACAGGTACGGCGCGACGGGGAAAAGCGCGCCCATGGCAAACAGGCAGAAGGAGGAGATGGCCGCCCCATAAGCCGATCCGCCCAGTTCGGCCGGATCGATGCCCAGGTCTTCGCGCACCAGCGTGTCCAGCGCAGTGCGCGGGGTCTCGGTAATGTGCGCGGCCAGATGCGCGGCGGCTTCCGGGTCCATGCCCTTGTCGCGGTAGATGCCGGTGATGTGGCGCAGGCCGTCTTCCGGAGCCACTGCCAGGCGTTCGGCGCGTTCAGTGATCTGCGCCTGGTAAAACTCGCGCGAGCTGTTGACCGACAGCCACTCGCCCAGCGCCATCGAGCACGCGCCGGCGACCAGCCCGGCCATGCCCGCCAGCAGGATCGCGCGGTCACCGGCCGCCGCACCGGCCATACCCATTACCAGGCTGGCATTGGATACCAACCCGTCATTGGCGCCGAGCACGGCCGCGCGCAGCGTGTTGCCGCTTTGCCCGCGATGATGGTGCCCACGCGGCAGCGGCTTGCCGACCGGAACGAAGTGGTCGCGATGGCCGGCGCGGTCAACCGGCGTGGCGGCGTGGTCGGCATGCTCCAGGCGCACCACCGTGGGCATGACGAATTCCGTGCCGAAGCGCCGCGCAAACCACAGCAACGCCAGCACCCGACGGCGAATGCGCATCGGTGGAACCTGCGCGCCGATCGACTCCAGACGCGTGCTCCAGAAGGTCGCGTTGTCATGCTCTATACCGGCGATGCGCCGATACGCCCTGCCCAGCCGCGGGTCAGCCGTCAACTTGGCCAGGCCGGCATACAGCGCCGCGTTGTCGCGCTCGATGCGCAGGTTGGCGGCATAGCGCCGCGAAGCGTCGGCTCTCATCTACGCACCCCCACACAGCCACGCCGGCTGTCGCAGCAGCGTATCGATAACCCCGCGAAGCGGCGATCAGACATGGAAGACGATCAGGCAATGGAGATTCGGAGGTTAGCAACGATCGCGAAACATTGGTGCGGACGACTCGCATTCAGGCATGGCTTGAATGCCTGCGAACCCACGAGACCCCCAACCGATATCGTGCTTTGCGCTCAGCGCCGCAACTTGGCCACTGGCGTGAATCTGTGCTGATGGACCTCAAGGTCGGCTGCGGCGTGCCGTTAACGTTGGGGAAACCAATTGTCAGCGAGAGACCACATTGGCTTTCTGGCATCCCTCGCACCCGACTTGCAATTGCCATGCGTAGAAACTCACATGCTCGTCAGGCCGGATTCACTCTGGTCGAACTTATGCTCGCGATCTTGATCACCGCGCTGATCACGACTATTGCGATGCCGATGTACTCGCAATATCGCAACCGGTTGAAGACCACACAGGTCAGGATATTCATGGAGGCAACTTCGCTGGCAATCGAGCGCTACCACGCAACATACTCCGCCTACCCGGCAACTTTATCCGCGGCCGGCATCAGCGAACCGGTGCTCGATCCATGGGGAAATCCTTATCAATACCTGGCAATCGACATCAAACCGCCGCCGAACACCGGCCATGTGCGCCGGGACAAAAACATGAACCCGATCAATACGGATTACGACCTCTATAGTGCCGGTCCGGACGGCCGCAGCCAGACCCAATTAATGGCGCACTTTGCGCGCGATGACATCGTGCGTGCAGGTAACGGGCGTTACATCGGAACGGCTCAGGATTTCTAGGCCGAACGCAAATGAGGATTTATTTGCCAGGCAAAGTCAGCAGGCGGCTGATCTTTCAATTTTTGCTCGCGGCCTTGATACCGATGAGCGGCATGGCTTGGTACGTCTATCACCAGGTCAGCACGATGTTGTTGGACTCGGCTTACGACCAACTCCGTGCAGACTGTAAATCGTTCGGCATGAGTCTGATCGAAACCCTGGAGGTGCGCGCAAATGAGCTGAAACAGCTTGCGCGCGACGGTTCAGACCATGTTCCGACAGCCAAACCTGGCTTCAATGCGATTTCCGTTCAGACAAACCGAAAGCTTTCGGCTGCGCAGAGGGCACAAATCGATCGCGGCATGACCATGCTGCTGTTGACCGCGGGTCGCCCCGTCGAATTGTTCGCTCGATCGGCTGCATCGGGCGATGTACTGGCGGGACAAGTCGACGTTGCCACGCTTTGGACGAATGATTCAGCGCCAGAACGTTATTGCATCCTCGACGCCAGTTTCGCCCCGCTTTACTGCACTTCGGGGCAGTTTCCCCTCGACAGGCGATTCCTGTACGAAACACTGGGTGATCGCAATGGTGCGACCGTGCGGTGGAGTCCCGCAGGCGAAGATCTCCTGGTAGCCCTTTGGCGACCCAAATTTTTGCCCACATTCGACAGTCCGGGATTCGTGGTCATGCAGGTAACGCCCAGGGCCGACGCCCTGCTCAAACTGCAAGACTTCCGCTACTTGTTTCCTTTCATTTTCCTGCTGGCATTGAGCGTGGCTGCAGGCCTTGCCATCGGGCAGATCCGACGGCAGATGAAGCCGCTCGACCTCCTGACCAAGGTGACCAGCCGACTCGCCGCTGGCGACCTCACTGCCCGCGTAGATCTTGAGGGCAACGACGAGTTCACTGAACTGGCGCAGACTTTCAACGACATGGCGGTGAACCTGCAGTACAGGTTCCACATGCTTGCGCTGCTTAGCGAGCTTGACCACGACATAATCAACGGGTCCAGAATTGAGCACGTCGCCAATGAAGTGCTGGGTTCGATCCGGAAGGCGATTCCCTGTGACGGCGCGGGCTTACTCGTGCGGGGCGGCGGTGACGGCTATCACTTGCTGACGTCCGCCCCGGACGAAATGGTCCCGTGCTCGCGCACGGCGACCGCCAAGCTGGACCTGAATACGCTGAGGCTGAAGCAGCCTGTCAGCGTCCTCGAACCCCATGTCCTCCCGAGCGAATTCCTGGGTCGACTCTCCGACGGGACGCCACCACGCTGCCTGTTCGCTTTTCCGATCATCACGGACGATCGTTTGCAACAGGTACTTGTGGTCGCTTTCGCGCAGCCGCCCCAGTCAGCCGACAACATCATTCAGGGTGGACGATCCCTTGCCGATCGGCTAGGGATTGCGCTATCGAATTTGGCCAGGGAGGGAAAGCTTTATCACCAGGCGCATCACGATTCACTGACCGACCTGCCGAACCGGGTCTTGCTGCATGACCGCTGCGAACAAGCCATTATCCGGGCCCGACACAACCAGACCGCCGCCGCACTCATCCTGATCGACCTGGATAACTTCAAGCAAGTCAACGATACGCTTGGGCATGCAAGCGGCGACCAGCTTCTATCCAGGTTCGCCGCTCGCCTCAAACTGCACCTGCGACAGGGTGACACTCTTGCTCGACTGGGGGGCGACGAGTTCGTCATTCTCCTGCAGGATCTCGCACGGGGTGAAGAATACGAAATCCTCGACCCACTGTTGCGTGAGTTGAGTATCGCCTTGTCCGCTCCCATCACCGTGAACGAACATCAAATAAACACTCCGGCCAGCATGGGTGTGGCGCTTTACCCCGAGAACGCAGAGCATTTCGGTACGCTCCTGCAAATGGCGGATGCCGCCATGTACAAGTCCAAACGGGAACATCCCGGCGGGTTTCATTTCTATTCGAGCGACCTGAACAGACAGTCAAAAGCACGTTTCGACCTGACCCAGGAGTTGCGCGATGCTGTCAAACGGGACGAACTGATCCTTTATTATCAACCAAAGGTGGATGCGCGCAGCCGACAGATCGTCGGTGCAGAAGCCTTGGTGCGCTGGAATTCGCCAGCGCGCGGGCTGGTGCCGCCCGCCACTTTTGTGCACCTGCTGGATGAAATGGGGCTGGGCGTATGGCTCGGCGAATGGGTATTGGATCGCGTTTGCGCGCAAATGCGAGTGTGGCAGGACGATGCGCTGATTTCGATTCCGGTTTCGATCAACATGTCACCGGCCCAGGTCGAACACACTCCCGTCGTGGAGCGCATCAAGGCGAGCCTGGAACGTTATCAGCTGGATGCCAGCCGGCTGGAAATCGAAATACTGGAAGCAACCGCGGTCAACGATTCGCGTGAGGTAAGGGAAACGCTTCTTGCACTTGGAGCAGAGGGCATCCGAGTCGCGCTCGACGATTTCGGAACAGGCTATTCGTCCCTCGTTTACTTGACCCGCATACCAGCCCATGTACTTAAACTCGATCAAGCTTTCATTCAAGGCCTTCCAGCCGACCCACGCCAGCAGGAGATCGTCAAACACATCATCGCACTGGCCAAGTCGCTGTCCTACAGCGTGGTCGCAGAAGGTGTCGAGGAAGAGGCGCAACTTTCATTGCTCGTAGCGCTGGGGTGCGACCATATTCAGGGCTACCTTATCGGCCGCCCGGTTCCGCCGGAAGAATTTGCCGACCGCTGGTTGCGCCAAGCAGCGCCCGGCCCGGCAGGGCTCCTAGAAGCGCGGGCTTGCCAACGACCGGCGAATGAGCCGCCGAGCGCAGTCGCCCTCAGCGGGACATAAGGACCTTGGAACGGGGTGCCCTGACGCCATTGCTGTGTTCGACCGTGTCGCTGGGCGGTATCCTGCCGTCGTTGTTGTTCAATCGTGCAAGCGGCAAAGCGTGCTCGCTTGATGGGACAGTGCGGTTATCGGGAACGCATTTTCACGAGATGCTGCTAAAAGCATTCACAGCGCGAAAAACAACGTCTTGAACCCGTTGTCGCTGAAGCCGACGCTGATCGAACCATCGGCACGTACCACCACCGGCCGACGGATCAGCGCCGGGTATTCCTTGAGCAGCAGGGTCCACTCCGGGTCGCTGCCCGGGTTCTTGCGCTGCGGCAGCAGGTTGCGCCAGGTGGTGGAGGCCTTGTTGACCAGCTTGTCCCACCCGCCAAGTTCCGCCGCCCAGTGCTTCAGTGTGGAGGCAGGCAGTGGACTGGCGCGGTAGTCGACAAAGTCGTGCTCGACGTGGAAGCGGTCCAGCCAGTTGCGCGCCTTGCGGCAGGTGTCGCAAGTGGGGAGGCCATAAAGCGTGGTCATGCCGGCGTTTCCTCGTGGGAGTCCGCTTGCGCGGCGGTGCCTTGTCGGGATTCGGGATTCGGGATTCGGGATTCGGGATTCGCAAGAGCAAGAGCATCGCTCGCGAGCTGGCTCCTACGCGCGCAATAGTTCGTTGATGCTGGTTTTGGCGCGCGTACCATCGTCCACCTGCTTGACGATGATTGCCGCGTACAGGCTATGGCTGCCGTCGGCCGCCGGCAGGCTGCCGGCCACCACCACGCTGCCGGCGGGGACGCGGCCGTAACTGGTTTGCCTCGTGGCGCGGTTGTAGATGCGTGTGGACTGGCCCAGGAACACGCCCATGCCGATCACGCTGCCGTGTTCAACCACGACGCCCTCGACCACCTCCGAACGGGCGCCGATGAAGCAGCCATCCTCGATGATGGTCGGGCTGGCCTGCAGCGGCTCCAGCACC
>JBDTIE010000324.1:0-3818 GCA_039936515.1 Rhodanobacter sp.
CTGCTCAGCCACGCCGACCGCGACGAACCAGGCAACGCGGTGCGCATGATGACGCTGCACGCAGCCAAGGGCCTGGAATTCCGCTTTGTTTTCATCGTCGGCTGCGAAGACGGCACGCTGCCGCACGAAGGCGCCATCGATGAAGGCCGCATCGAGGAAGAGCGCCGTTTGTTGTACGTCGGCATCACCCGCGCCAAGGAGCTGCTGACGCTGTCGTGGTCGGCCAAGACCAAACGCTGGGGCGAAGTCCACCGCAACCAGCCCAGCCGCTTCCTGGCCGAACTGCCGCAAGCGGATTTGCACTGGCAAGGCAAGGACCCGGAAGCCGACAAGGAAGCCACCCGCGACACCGCGCAGTCGCACATGGCACGGATCAAGGCGATGCTCGGTTGACGCGGCGCTAAAGCAACCGCTCCGCCTCCAGCTCGCTCTTGAGGTAGGCGTAGTAGATCGGCGCGGCGACGACACCGGCCAAGCCGAGCGCCGATTCCATCACCAGCATGGCGATCAGCAGCTCCCAGGCGCGGGCGTGGATCTGCGTGCCGACGATGCGGGCGTTGAGGAAATATTCGAGCTTGTGGATCAGCACAAGGAATACCAGCGCGGCGATGCCCACGCCCAGCGAAACCGACAGCGCCGCGATGGTGACGGCGGTATTGGACAGCAGGTTGCCCACCACCGGCAGCAGGCCAACGATGAAGGTAACCACCACCAACGTCTTGGCCAGCGGCACGTGGATGCCCAGCAACGGCAGCGCAACCAGCAGGAACAGCGCAGTGAACATAGTGTTGAGCGCCGAAATCTTGACCTGCGCAAACACGATGTTGTGAAACGCGTGCGCCAGGCGCTGGCAGCGCAGGCTGAGCACCGCGGCCAGCGGGCCGACCTTGTGCGCCGGGGCGGCGCGGCTGAGCGCGACGATGGCGCCCAGCACCAGGCCGATCAGGATGTGCACGAAAGTGCGCCCGGCCTCGCGCCCGGCCAACTGCAGCGTGCCGGCGTGGCGGTGCGCCAGATCCATCACGCCGACACGCAAGTCGTCGACGCTGTCGGGCAGGTTGTCCACCAGCACCGCCGGCAGTTGCTGGCGCGCCTTTTCCACCAGTGGCATGAGCTGCTCCTGCCACAACAGCTCGGGGTTGCCCAGTTCGGTTCGGAAAAAACTGATGGTGCCGATGATCAGCGCGATCAACAGTCCGACCACGACCGCACCCAACAGCGTGACCACGACCATGCGCGCCCGGTCGCCGGAGATGCGCCGCCCCAGCAGTGGCGTCAGAGAGCGCACCAGCTCGTACACCAGCAACGCCGCCAGCAGTGCCGACAGCAGGTGCAACCCAATCACCGCGACCAGCGCAACGGCGGCCAGGATGTAACTGGCGCGCCGCACCGCAACCGACGGCTCGCGGGTGGTTGACAGGGGATAGTCCATGCGGTCGTGGCGAGGCGGGGAAAGTGACCAGTGTGTCAGCAGCCTGTCCGCGCTGCCAGTACGGCCGTTGCCGGCGCCTGCCGTAGACTGCCGTGTCCCGACCTGCAAGCGGAGTCCGTGATGAATCGATCCCTCGCCGCGCTGCTGTTGTGCGCCATCGTGTCCGGCTGCGCCATTGCCCCACCACACACGGGCGGAGCGCTGGCCACGGCGGACCCGGCAGCCAACGACAACCTCAATGCCGTGGCCTGGACGCAAAACGCGGTGGAGCGGGACCTGGTTTACCTGCAAACCTGGCGCGATGCCCAGGGTCAGCTGCTGGCGGCGCTGCACGACCCGGCGTGGGACGCGCTGCCGGCCAGCGATCGGGTGGCGCCGTCGGCCAACCTGCCTGCGGCGGTCATTGTCGACGTCGATGAGACCGTGCTGGACAACTCGCCCTACCAGGCGCGACTGGTGCGCAGCGGCGGTGCCTACAACCCCGACGACTGGGCCGCGTGGTGCCGCGAACAACGCGCGCGCGCGGTCCCCGGGGCAGTGGCATTCGCGCAATTTGCGGCGCAGCACGGCATCACCATCGTGTACCTGTCCAACCGCGACCAGAGCCTGGACACCGCGACCTTGGGCAATCTGCGCCAGGTGGGATTGCCCGTGGCCGGACCGGAGGTTTTCCTGGGCCTGGGTACCGTGGTCAATGGCTGCACGCAAGTTGGCAGCGCCAAGGGCTGCCGGCGGCAGGCAGTCAGCCGCCGCTACCGCGTGTTGATGCAGGTCGGAGACCAGCTTGGTGATTTCGTCGACGCGCCGCAGGCGACCACCGCCAGCTATCACGCGACCGCCGAGCGTTACCTGCCGTGGATCGGCACGCGCTGGTTTGTGTTGCCCAACCCCACCTACGGCGCGTGGGAATCGGCCGTGTCGGGCGGCAAGTCAGCGACGAGCCCGGCGCAACGGCGAAAGGCCAAGATCACAAGCCTGCGCTATGACTGACAGTTTTCTGCAGCCTTATCAGGCTTTTACATAACACAATAAATGTATTGCCTGAGGCCTGGTAACACGTTAAAATTTCTTCGTCAGATACCACGCCAAGCGGCGTTATGTCCGACCATTTCCCTTCCGGCTCTGCCGGCGCCCCGCCAGCTTCACTGCCGGCGGGGTTTTCTTTGTCCGGCGCAAACCCGATGGCTCCAGTCGCGCGCAAGGCCGCCGGTTAGAATGGGCGGATGCCAGACCTATCCCCCGACCGGCCCGCCACCCGCCAGCGTGCGCCGTGGTGGTTCAACCTTGCCGGCCCGCTGTTGCAGCCCTGGCTGAAGATCCGCCGTGAACCGGCCGAGCCGGCCACGCTGCTGCAGGCCGGCGCGCCGGTGTGTTACGTGATCGAGCGCGACGGCTTTTCCGATGCGCTGATCCTGCAGCGCGCCTGTCGCGAGGCCGGGCTGCCCAACCCGCTGCAGCCATTGGCCGGCACACGGCGGCGGCGCTCGGTATTTGCCCTGGTCCAGCGCGAAGGCTGGATCTTCGGCCGTACCCGCAAACGCACCGCGCAAGCGGCGCTGCGCCAACTGCTGCAATCGCTCGACGGACGCCCGGACGCGGACGTGCAGATTGTGCCGGTGGCAATTTATGTCGGTCGCGCGCCAAGCCGCGACAGCGGCTGGTTCCGCGTGCTGTTTTCCGAGAACTGGGTGATGGTCGGCCGTTTTCGCCGGCTGCTGGCACTGCTGCTCAATGGCCGCGATACGGTGGTGCACTTCTCCGCACCCATATCGTTGCGCGGGGTGCTGGACGAAGCCGGCGACGTGGCGCAAGAACGCGTGTTGCGCAAGGTCGGACGGGTGTTGCGCACGCATTTTCACCGCATCCGCGCGGCGGTGATCGGGCCGGACCTGTCGCACCGGCGGACGGTGGTGGATTCGGTGCTGAACGCGGAGCCGGTACGCGTCGCCATCGCCGCCAGCGCGGCAAAGGAAAAGATCAGCCAGGCCAAGGCGTGGCGCAAGGCACACAAGATGGTGCTGGAGATCGCCGCCGATTATTCGCACCCGGTGGTGCGCTCGGTGTCGGTGCTGCTGCGCAACTTCTGGACCAAGTTGTACGACGGCATCGCCATGCACCACTTCGACAAGGCGCGCGCGGCCGCACCGGGGTTCGAGGTGGTGTACGTGCCTTGTCACCGCAGCCACACCGACTATCTGCTGCTCAGTTACCAGTTGCACGTGTCTGGCGTGGTGGTGCCGCACATCGCCGCCGGCATCAACCTCAACCTGCCGGTGCTCGGGCCGATCCTGCGGCGCGGCGGTGCGTTCTTCCTGCGCCGCAGCTTCAAGGGTAATGCGCTGTACTCGGTGATCTTCAACGAGTACCTGGCGCAACTGATCGACCG
>JBDTIE010000325.1:0-10125 GCA_039936515.1 Rhodanobacter sp.
ATGATCACCTCGCGCAGTGGCGACAAACACCGCCAGCGCGCCTTTGATATCGGCGTGGACCGCTATCTGGGCAAGCCGTACCAGGAGGCCGACCTGCTGGCGCAGATCGCCGAGGTCCTTGATGCGCGTGCACTGGAGCCGAGTCATGAGTGACAGCGCCCCGGCTGTCGTCCTGCTGTTTGACGACGTCGAGCTTGGTGCGCGCTTGCGCGACGCACTGTGCGAACACGGCGCGCGCATCGTGCACGAAGGCGGCGTGGCCAGCCTGGACGGTGAGCGCCTGCGCGCCATAAACGCAGACGTGATTGTGGTCAACCTGGATGACGGCGCTGACGACGCACTGGAGCCGTTGTATGCGTTGCTCGATGGCGATCGACCGCGGGTGGTGTTCAACGACGCCCAGGCCAGTCGCGCGCTGTCGGGCTGGGACCGCGAGCGCTGGGCAAGGCATTTGGCGGTCAAGGTATTGGAGCACGGCGATGTCGATCCGCCGCGCCCGGCTGACGCCCGCGCGGTTGAGCCGCCGCCGGCGCCGGCGACGACTGGGGATGTGCTGTCGATAGCACAAGCTGCCCGGTTCGGCTCAGCCGATGACGAGGACCTCATGCGCGAGCCGGCAGAGGACGATGACTTCTCCGCATCGGCACTGGCCGCTGCCGCTGGCGGCGGAGCATCCGCCGACACGGACCCGGACCAACAAGAACGCCGGCAGCGTGCCAACAGTGAATCGGAAAGCCTTGCCGCCGAGTTGGAGGCGTTGTTGGCCGCCGCAGAAGTGGATGGCGATACGCACGCGGCGGAAACCACGATTGCCGCGGCGGATGCGCAGGAATGGCTGGATGTGTCGCTCGCTGCAGGCGAGTCTGAAGCAGGCGTCGACCCGACGCCTGCAACGGCGGAGTCACCGGCGGTGGCTTTCCCGGATTTTTCCGTACCCGAGGACATGCTGGCCGAGGTTCCCGCCGCGCCGCCGATCGGCATGCCGGCGGCTGCCGGACTGGATGAGCTGCTTGCCCGCGGCGTACCGGACCTTGCCGACGATGCACTGGGGTCCACCGCGGCATCGACGGCTTCTGCCTCCGGGGTCAGCGCGCCAACGAATTGGGCGTTGCTCGACGACGACTCGCCGGCTTCGGCCATCCTGCCGCACGACCGCAATGACCCGGCCAATTTCGGCGTGGAAAAGCTCAGTGCGGCGGACTACCTGGCACCAGATGTGGAGCCGGTACCGCGCGGTTACGAGCCGGTGATGAATCTGGAGCTGGTGTCGATGGAGGAAGCCATCGCACCGCGGCCGATCAGCGCCTCGCACGAGATGCACCTTGACGAATTGCACATGGCGCTGTCGCGGTTGGTATTGACCGGCGCGGCTGCAGACGGCTCCGAGTCGACCGCGGCTTTTTACGCCGCGCTGCCGGCGGACACCCGCAACACCTTCTTGCACACCCAGCATGTCGCTGCCGGCGATATCGCCGGGTTGCTGGAGGTGCTGGCGGGGGTTTGCGCGCTGCCGGTGCGCGTGGCCAGTCCTGGCAGCTTTGCCCGTGCCGGTGAGGTGCTGGTGGTTCCGCCAGGCCAGCAAGTGCGCCTGCATCGCGATGGTCGGGTGGAGGCCTCCGGCGAAGCCGGGGGACGCAAACCCTCCATCGACGACAGCTTTACCATGGCCGCCGAGGGCTTCGGCCGCGACGCCGTGGCGATCGTGTTTTCCGGCCGCAGCGTTGACGCGGTGGCAGGTGCCCAGGCCATCCACGATCGCGGTGGTCGGGTGTGGGTGGAGTCTGCCGGCAAGGACCATGCGGACATGGTCAACGGCATCGCGGCCGAGCGTCTGGCCAATTATTCCGGTACGCCGCAAGAGTTGGCGGCGCACCTGATCGAGGTGTTTCCATGAGCGATCCGCTGCCGCGCGAAATCCGCTGCGTACTGGTGCCGGTGGGCAATCTGCGTGTGTTGCTGCCCAACGCCACCATTGCCGAAGTGATTACCCATACCGAACCAGAGCCGGTAGCTGATGCACCCGCCTGGCTGCTTGGGCGCATCGCCTGGCGCGGCTGGCGCGTGCCGCTGGTGTCGTTCGGTCGCCTGGCCGATGCCGAGGAAGGCGATGCCGAACTGAGCGTGCGCGTGGCCGTGCTCAAGGCGTTGGGTGGCGACAGCCGGCTGCCCTTCGTGGCCATCATTACCCAGGGTTTCCCGCGCCTGACCACGCTCAACTCCGAGCTCATCATTCCAACCCACGATGGCTCGACATTGCCAGAAGGCGTGCGTGCGCGCGTGCTGGTGCGCGATGACGAGGCGGTCATCCCCGACCTGGAATGGATCGAGCGCACCGTGTTGCAGCTGCTCGACGCAGCCGGCCTGGCCAGCGAATTGGATACGTCCGCGGACGCGATTGTCGAGGATTCCGCCGCCGACGATGAAGGTGCCGCTGCCGCCCAGTGACGGGACGTGAGCGTCGGCCGCGGCGCTGCCGCGGCTCAGGCGTCGCCGTGCAGCGCCTGCAATGCCGCCAGCGCCGCCAACCCTGCTGTTTCCGTGCGCAGGATGCGCGGACCCAGCCGCAGGCCAGCAAAACCGGCATCCCGCAGCGCGGTTGTATCGCGTTCGCCCAGGCCGCCTTCCGGTCCCACCACCAGCACGCCGGCGCGCGTGACGAAATGGAGGTCGCGCGTTGCCAGTTCCGCGTCGGGCAACAGTGCCAGTCGCAGGCCGACGTCGGCCGCCAGCGCTCGCAGCCACACATCCAGTGAGATGGGCGCGGATATGGATGGCACCCGGGCCCGGCCGCTTTGCTCGCAGGCGCTGACCGCAACCGCCTGCCAGTGCGCCAGACGCTTGCCGGCACGCATCGCATCCAGTCGCACCTCGGAGCGCTCGGTGAGCAGCGGCACGATGCGCGCCACGCCAAGTTCAGTGGCCTTCTGCACTATCAGGTCCATCTTCTCGCCGCGTGCCAGCGCCTGGGCCAGGGTCAATGCCAGCGGCGATTCGGTATGGACGTCGATCCTGTCCTCGATGCGCACCTGCGCCGGCTTGCCGCTGGCAACCAGCGTGGCCCGATAGTCGCAGCCGTCGCCGTTGAACAGCGTCACCGTCGCGCCGGCCGCGAGTCGCAGCACACGCACGATGTGCTCTGCGGCCTGCGCCGGCAGGGCTGGCTGTGCACCGATAGCCAACGGCAAGTCGACATGTATGCGGATGTTGCGCATTGGTTTCCCTTGGGGTGAAATCGCAGCATAACGGTGCCCGGCGCATGCCTTGCCGTTGCGCCAGCTGAACGCAGTCACGCCGCACATTTGCGACGTCCAGCCAATACGGTCACGATGGATTGGCTCCCGTCGCAGGAGGATCAACTCATGTTCCGCTCCATCGTATTGTCGGCCACGCTGGCACTGGCCGCTGCCGCCGCAGGTATGGTATTCGCGCAAGCGTCTGCGCCCGCGCCACCTGGCAGCGCACCGCTTGCCGCGCAGCCTGCAGATACGGAGCCCGTCGGAGTCAAGCCGGGCGACCGCGGTTGCATCCGACAGACTGGCAGCCGGATCCGTGTCACCGACGGGCAGTGTCTTCCGTTGCCCGGCCGCAGCTACAGCGGCGAGGACCTCAATCGCACTGGTGCTCCGAACACGGCGCGGGCCTTGCAGATGCTTGACCCGAGCATCCGCGTCGGGCGCTGACTGCGCCCTTGCCCCGGGGTGGCAATGCCGCGCCAGGGTGCTTGCGCGGTCAGTGAGGACCGGTCTGTTCGGCCAGGGCCGTGTGCGACAGTGCGGCTATGATCGCCGCAGCGCCGCCTGATTCCAGTCAATCCATGCATAAATCATCCGGACGGCGAAGATGGCGGCGGCTGGCGTTCGCGCTGCTGTTGCTGCTGGCCGTCGTCGCCGTGCTGATCTGGTTCTTCCCTGCGCGCTGGGCGCTGGCATGGCTGACGCCGCGACTGCATGGCGCACGGTTCGCTCAGGTGAGCGGAACGCTGTGGCAGGGCGAGGCGGGTGAACTGCGACTGGTCGATGGCCGTCTGCTTGGCAGTGCCCAATGGCAGGTCTCGCGGCGTGTGCTGTGGTCGCCGCAGCCACTGCGGCTGCAGGTACGCGGCGCGGAGTTTGCCTTTGACGGTACCGTGCAGCGGAATGGCGACAGCGTGGCCTGGGATCAGGTGCACCTGCGCGCCAATCTTGCGCTGTGGCGGCCACGCCAGGCCCCCGGTTTGGGTCTGCCGCGTGGCGAGTGGGACATGCAGGTGGACCACGCGGTGTTGCAGGCGGGCTGGCCGCTGCAGGCGGCGTGGCACGCGCGATGGAGCAATGCCGGGCTGCTTACGCACGGCAGCAGTGTGACGCTGGGGACGATCGAACTGCGTGGCTCGGCGCAGGCTGGCGTGATCGACGCACACGCGGCCGATGACGGCGGCGGCCCGCTGCAGTTGGTCGGTAACCTCCGCCTCACGCCGCTGGGCTGGTGGCTGGATGCGCGGTTGCGCGCACGCGCCGACGACCCGGCGCTGCACCATTGGCTGGCCACGCTGGGTCAGCCCGACGCCGACGGCGCGATCCACGTGCACCGCGTCGGCGGGCTGGCGGCGATGGGTGCGGCGACCCCGGCGCCGGCGGCTTCCGCTACCGTGCCTGCAGGCACGAAGGACAAACGATGAATACGCAGGATTTGGCAGCCGCGCTGGATGCGGCGCGCGAGGCGGCAGCTGCGGCGGCCGAAATTCTTCGCCATTACTGGACGCATGGCGTAGCGGTCGAGGTAAAGGCCGACGCCACGCCAGTGACGGCGGCCGACCGCGAGGCAGAAGGCGCGATCCGAAGCATCCTCAAGGCTGCGCTGCCGCAGGCGGCCATCTATGGCGAGGAGTTTGGCTTCGACGGCGAGCGCGGCGAGTTTTTGTGGCTGGTCGATCCGCTCGACGGCACCAAAAGTTTTGTGCGCCGTACGCCGTTTTTTTCCACGCAGATCGCATTGATGCAGGGCGACGAGCTGGTGTTGGGCGTTTCCTGCGCGCCATTGTACGGCGAGACGATGTGGGCGAGCGTCGGAAGCGGCGCATGGATCGACGGGGTACGCGCGACAGTGGCGGATATTTCCGAGCTGGGTGAGGCGTCGATCTCTACCGGCAACATCAAGACCCTGACCGCTGACGCGCGCTGGGACGTGCTGGGCACCCTGATCCGCGACAGCAACCGCATCCGCGGCTACGGCGATTTCTGCCATTACCACCTGCTTGCCCGTGGCAGCCTGGACCTGGTGCTGGAGTCGGATGTCAACATCCTGGACATCGCCGCGCTGGCGGTGATCGTGCGCGAATCTGGCGGGGTGTTCACCGACCTGGACGGCGCGCCGCTGACGCTGAGCACGCGGAGCGTGCTGGCGGGCACGCCGGCAATCCACGCGCAAGCGCTGCAGAGGCTTCGCGCGGCGCGCTGACCGCGCTGGCGTCGGGGCTAGAATAGTCCGATGCGCAAACCGCCCACCGTCCATGCCGTGCGTGATGTCACGACCAGCCGCTTCCTGCACGTCGAGCAGCTCGACCTGGAGTTTTCCAATGGCGAGCGGCGGATTTATGAGCGCATGCACGCCAACGGTCCGGGCGCGGTCATCATCGTGCCCATGCGTGACGATGCCACGGTGCTGCTGGTGCGCGAATACGGCGCCGGCGTCGGCCGCTACGAGCTGGGCCTGCCCAAGGGCCGCATGGAAACAGGCGAGAGTCCCGAGCAGGGCGCCAACCGCGAGCTGCAGGAAGAGATCGGTTTTGGAGCGCACCGCCTGACCGTGCTGCACCACCTGTCGCTGTCGCCCTCTTACATGACGCACATGGCGCATGTGGTGCTGGCGCAGGACTTGTATCCGCGCAAGTTGCCCGGCGACGAGCCCGAGCCGCTGGACGTCACGCCCTGGCCGCTGGCGGACCTGCACCTGTTGCTCGGACGCGAGGACGTCACCGAGGGCCGCTCCATCGCCGCGCTGTTCATGACGCGCGAGTACCTGGCCGGCCGGTTCCAGCACGCATGACGGTGGACCTGGAGCTTGCCCGACAGGTGGGCACCATCGCGCGCGCGGCCGGCGATGCCATCGTGTCCATCTACCACAGCGACTTCACGGTGCAGACCAAGGCGGATGCCTCGCCGGTGACCGCTGCGGACCTGGCCGCGCAACGCGTGATCGTCGCCGCCTTGACAACGCTGCAGCCGGCGTTGCCGGTGTTGTCGGAGGAAAGTGACGCCGTGCCCTGGGACGTGCGCCGGCACTGGTCACGCTACTGGCTGGTCGATCCGCTGGACGGCACGCGCGAGTTCGTCAAACGCAACGGCGAGTTCACCGTCAACATCGCGCTGATCGAGGATCACCGCAGCGTGCTTGGCGCGGTGTTGGCACCGGTCACCGGCGCCCTGTACGTGGCCGCGCGCGATGCCGGAGCGTGGTTGCAGGCAACTGCCGGCGGTCAGTGGCAGCGGGTGCGCACGCGCGCGTTGGCGGAGCCGGCGGTGCTGGCAGGCAGCCGATCACACGGCAAGATGACGGAAGCCACCTTGCATGCGCTGCTGGGCCCGGCCGCGCGGCGTGTGGCGCTGGGTTCGTCGCTCAAGTTCTGCCTGATCGCGCAAGGCGCGGCGGACGTCTATCTGCGGCTGGGTGCTACCAGCGAATGGGACACCGCCGCCGCGCAGTGCGTCCTGCACGAGGCCGGCGGCGCGCTGATTGACCTGGCGGGCCGACCATTGGCGTACAACCACAAGCCTTCGCTGATCAATCCGGAGTTTGTCGCGGTGGGCGACCCGCGCGTGGACTGGATCGCGCGCCTGCGCGGTGCAGGGCTGTGAGCGCCGAGCACATGCCTGCCAGCGTGCTCGGCGATGCGCTGACCGAGCCCTCGCCGTGGCGACGTGCGCTGCGTCTGCAGCAGTGCGCTGCGCAAGTTGGCTTCACCTGGCCGACCTGCGGGCCGGTACTGGACAAGTTGCTGGAGGAAATACAGGAGTTGCGCGTCGAGCTGGCGCGCGGCGGCAGCCAGGCGCGGGTCGAAGACGAGATGGGCGACGTGCTGTTTGTGCTGGTGAACCTGGCCCGACATGCGAATGTGGATGTCGACGCCGCGCTGCGCCACGCCAATGCCAAGTTCGCACGGCGCTTCCAGCACATGGAGCAACTGGCGGCCGCTGACGGTGGGGACTTTGCCCGCTGCACGCTGGTCGAGCAGGAAGCGTTCTGGCAGCGCGTCAAGCACGCAGAGCGCACCGGCTGACGCCCGCCGGCGGCGCCGCCGGCGGGCCTTTGAACAGATTGTCAGCCCGCTTATGGGGTCGCGGATGCCGGTTTGGCGGCGCGCCGCTGTTGCCACTGGCTGCGCATCTGTTCGCGCTGCGTGTGCTGCTTGGCCTCGTTGGCCAGGCTCTCGTCCAGCCCCTTGCGCAGCGTGGCGATGGCTTGGTCGACGTTGGCCGGCTGCGCCTGCAGGCGCGCCAGGCGCCGGTACACGTAGTCGCGCGTACGCGGATCCTGCGAGCGCGCCAGCACGTCGTTGTACAGGGCTGTCAGGTCCTTGCTGCGGCCGGACTGCAGGTACAGACGCTCCAGCGCGCGCAGGTCGCCGATCACGCCGCCGCGCTCGTGGCTGCCGCCGCGCTTCCAGTTTTGGTGCCCGCGCGCCTTGTCACCGTGGCCATGCATGGTCATCGCGCCGTGCACGCTGCTGGTGGAGGCCGGAGAAGCAGTCGTCGTTGGCGTGGTCTGGGCGAAAGCCAACGTGGCGCCGCCAGCCAGCAGGAGGGTCAGGGTCGAGGCAAGAACGGTGTTGCGGATCATGGACGATCTCCTTGGTAGTCCATGGCAGAAACGTGAGGTGCCGCGTGACGTTGACCGGCATTGGCGCGCGCGTTCACCTGCGCGTCATGCGCCGAGCATGCGCGTGACCAGGTAAACCAGCGGCGCGCACAGCAGCAGAAAGGGAATGGACACCTGGTGAAATACCCGAAGGGCATGCGTCTGGCCGGCCAGACGCAGCGCGATCAGGTTCGCCAGCGAGCCGGTGACCAGTCCAAAGCCGCCGACATTCACCGCCGTGGCCAGGGCGAGCACATTCGGTACGTGATCAATCAGCAACACCGTGGCCGGGACGTTGCTTACCGCCTGCGCGGCAAGAATGCCGACGGTATAAAGCACGCCTGGTCGATTCAAGGCCAAGGCGTCGATGACCTGACCTGCAAGGGGCAACGCGGCCAGATGACCGAGGGCTATGAAGATTGCGGCGAAGGTCAGCCACAAGCCCCAGTCGACACGGCGCAGGCAGTCGCGCGCGCGCCATGCGCCGACAGCCAGGAGAAGCGCGGCGCCCCAGGTGGCGAGGCCCAATTGCATCGCCAGCACCATGAGTGCCAGCGCCAGCAGTGACCATCTGCCAAGCCCCTGGGCAATAGCCGGCGCCGCCGTTGTGGTCGGTGTGATTGCCACGCGCTGTGCCGGCAGCCACATCCACGTCAGCGCGAGCACCAGTGCCAGCATCACCGAAAATGCCGGCGCCATCGCCCACGCAAACTGCGCCATCGACAGCGACGAGTGCTGCCACAGCAGCAGGTTTTGCGGGTTGCCGATGGGGCTCAGCGTGGCGCCGGCGTTTACCGCCAGTGCCTCCAGTATCACCATGCGCAGCACTGGAAGATTCGACAGCGCGCCCAGCGCTGCGGTAAGCGGAATAATGAGCAACAAGCTGGCGTCATTGGTCAGCACCATCGACAGCAGTGCGCTGGCGGACACCAGCAGCAAGCCGAGCGTTCTCACCGAATGCGCACGTGCCACCACCGCCCAGGCCGCGTGCTGCACCAGGCCACTGTCGCGTACGCCCTGGATGGCGATCAGCAGCCCCAGCAGGCCGGCCAGGGTCGGCCACTGGGCCCACGTCCGGTAGCGCGCCAGCGGTTGCGGATCGATGGCCGCCAGCGTCAGCGCCAGTGCCGCAAACAGCACCAGCATCCACTCCGAGCGCAGCCGTTGGCGCCAGTGGCGCGGCAGCTTTGTCGTCGACGGCACCGGCACGCTCACCCTTCGCGCAGCATCCGCAGCGGCGAGGTGTGCGTGACCCGTCGCGTGCCCAGCAGGCCGAAGGCCATCACCACCATGGCCGCGCCCAGCGCGCTGATCAGCAGCGGAACCAGTGGTGGCGTGAAGTGCTCGATGTGGAACACCGCGTTGCCCAGCCACACGCCAGCGGCTGCCGCGCCCAGTGCGGCGGTGAGGCCGGCAATCAGTCCCAGCAGCGCGAACTCGCATGCCGCCGCGACGCGCAGTTGCGCGCGGCGCGCGCCCAGCGTGCGCAGCAGCGCGGCCTCGTGCTGGCGCTCGGCGGCGCTGGCGGCCAGTGCCGCGGCCAGCACCAGCGCACCGGCGAGCAGGCTGAAACCGAGGATCCAACGCACGGCCCCGCCCACCTGGTTGACGATGTCGCGCACGCGATCGAGCAATGAGTCGACGTCGACCAGGCTCAGGTTGCTGTACTCGCGCGAAAGTTGCGCCAGCGCATGTGACTGGTTGCGCGGCAGGTGGAAACTGGCCAGCCAGGTGTGCGGCAGCTTGCCGGCATGGGCCGGATCCAGCAGAAGGAAGAAGTTGACACGGAACGAGCTCCAGTCGACTTCACGCACGCTGCCTACGCGCGCCTGGATGCTGCCCTCGCCGATGTCAAAGCGCAGTGTGTCGTCCAACTTCAACGCGAACATGTCGCGCCACATGGTGTCGATGGAAACCTGTGCCTGCGCCGGGTTTGCACCCGGCCATTGGCCGCTGACCACGCGGTTGGCCGGCGGCAGGTCGGCCGACCATGACAGCCGCAATTGGCGGTCCGCCCAGTCCCGGGCGCGCTCATCGGCAAACTGCAGGCGGTCGATCGGCTGGCCGTTGATCGCGCCCAGTTTGCCCACCGCCAGAGGCAGCATATTGAGCTGGTCCCCGCCAATCTCCGCCAGTGCCCGCGCAAAGCCGGGGCGCTGGTCATCCTGCAGGTTCAGTGCAAACCAGTTGGGTGTGTCCGCCGGCAGTTCCTGCCGCCAGCCCTGCAGCAAAGCCGGCGCCACCACCGCCAGCAACAACAGCGCACACAGGCCCATGCTCAGGGCGGTGGCC
>JBDTIE010000326.1:0-4025 GCA_039936515.1 Rhodanobacter sp.
CTGAAGATGTTCGAGAAGGTGGAGGTGCCGGTGCTTGGCGTGGTGGAGAACATGGCCACCCACATCTGCTCGGTGTGCGGCACCGAGGAGCACATCTTTGGCGAAGGTGGCGGCGCACGCATGTCGGCGCAGTACCACGTGCCTTACCTGGGCTCGCTGCCGCTGGACATCCGCATCCGCGAGCAGACCGACGGCGGCAACCCGACCGTGGCGGCCATGCCCGACTCGGAGATCACCGCGCGCTATCGCGCCATCGCCCGCAACACCGCCGGCCGGCTGTCGTTGCAGCCGCGCAACAAGTCGCTGGGTTTTGCCAAGGTGTCGGTCGAAGGCATGCCATCGGTGTGACCGGCGGGCAAACGCGCACCCGGCGCATGCTACTTTGCGCGTCTTGCGCCGGCCGATGCCGGCATCGTCAACAGCGGAGCACGCGTGAGCATCAAATCTGACAAATGGATCCGGCGCATGGCCGAATCCCACGGCATGATCGAACCGTTCGAGCCGGACCAGGTCAGGTCGCGCGACGGGCAGAAGCTGATCTCCTACGGCACCTCCAGCTACGGGTACGACGTGCGCTGCGCGCGGCAGTTCAAGATATTCACCAACATCAACTCCACCATCGTCGATCCCAAGGCGTTTGATTCGTCCAGCTTTGTCGACGTGGAAGCGGATGTTTGCATCATTCCGCCCAACTCCTTTGCGCTGGCGTGCACGGTCGAGTATTTCCGCATCCCGCGCGACGTCCTGGTGATCTGCCTGGGCAAGAGCACCTACGCGCGCTGCGGCATCATCGTCAACGTCACGCCGCTGGAGCCGGAGTGGGAGGGCCACGTGACGCTGGAGTTTTCCAACACCACCCCGCTGCCGGCCAAGATCCACGCCAACGAGGGCGTCGCCCAGCTGCTGTTCCTGCAGTCGGACGAAGAATGCGCCACCAGCTACAAGGACCGCGCTGGCAAATACCAGGGCCAGCGCGGCGTCACCCTGCCGCGCGCATAAAGCGCGTGCGGCTTGGGTCACCGGGTGGACGGACCCGCTCGCGCACGGGCGCGTTCTTGGCGTGGCAAGGTCGCGCCCCATTACACTCTGGCAATTCGACGCTTCCCAGGAGATCCCCATGATCCGACTTCATCCCCTACTCAAGTCCACGGCGGCAGCGCTCATGCTCGGCGGTGTGGTGCTGGTGGCTGGCTGCTCGCTTGGCGGCACGAAGGACGAGGTCAAGACCAGCGCGCTCCAGGGCCAGTTCGACGCCACCATCAAGGCCTACAAGGAAGGGCAGTTCCTGGTTGATGGCGCCGTGCTGTCGGCGATGGATACCGGCAGCCACTTCGCCTACCTGAAAGACCAGGGCAGGCTGCCGAAAACCGTCCTGCTCGAGCGCAGCGACGACTCGAAAATCCGCAAGCAGCACCTGCAGTACATGGCGCGCATGCAACTTGATTATGGCTTTCGTGCGTATTACGACGACGGCGGCACGCTGAAGGAAATCAATCCGCAGGACACCAAGGCGCGCCAGCTGGAAGACCACAAGCAGCGCGCCCCGGTAGACGACCAGATCAAGGACAAGGGCGCCAGCCACGGTGCCTATGACCCGTCACAACAGCAACGCCAGGGTTATTGAGCGCGCCCGGGTCGCGCGCGTTTGGCACGGCATGCACGCGTACGGCGGGCACTTCCCGCCGCCGTTGACCTCGATTCGTCGCGAAAAGTGCGTAGGGCGGGCACTGCCCGCCACTCTTGACCTTGATTCGTAGTGAAAAGCCGGCGGGCAGTGCCGCCCTACAGCGGCCGTGCTACCACGCGCACTTTCGCAATGCCTCCACCAATGTGCCCGCTCGCTCGTCCGCGTACGGCACGGCCGTCCCATGCCCCCATACCGGCCCCGGCCATGCCGCGTCGCCGACGCGGCGTGCCAGTACATGCACATGCAGTTGGCGCACGATGTTGCCCAGTGCGCCGATGTTGAGCTTGTCGCAGGGCGTCACCGACTGCAGCGCGTTGGCCGCGGTTGCCACCTCGCGCCACAGTTGCACCTGGTCATCGGCGTCCAGATCGGTGAGCTCCGCAACGTCGGCGCATCGCGGCACCAGCAGCAGCCACGCGTAGCGCGCGTCGTTCATCAAGCGTACCTCGCATAACGGCAGGCTGCTGACGGCGCGGGTATCGGCCGCCAGACGGGGATCCAGCGCGAACGGCTTGCTCATGCCGGCGCCAGATTCGCGTCGAAGAACGCCAGCGTGCGCTCCAGCGCCAGTCTGGCGCTGGGCGCGTGATACGCGCTGGAGCCGTCGCGGTTGAAGGCGTGGTCCGCATGCGGGTAGGTGAACACTTCCATCTGCGGCATCGCCGCGCGGTGCTTGGCCACCGCGTCGGCGGTGATGTTGGGATCCTTCTCGCCAAAGTGGAACATCACCGCTGCCTGCGGCACCTCGTGCAAAAACGGCAGGTTGCGCGCGCCGTAATAGCTGACCGAGGGCAGCCCCAGGCGCAACGCGGACAGCAGCGCCACCGTTCCGCCCCAGCAGTAACCCACCGTGCCGATGCGTCCGGCCGAGTTGATGGACTCCGCGGCACTGGCCACCTCCTCCAAGGCAAGGTCAAAGCCAAGCTCGGTCACCAGTTGCTTGCCCTTGGCGTAGCCGGCGCGGTCGTATTTGAGCTCCACGCCGCTTTCCAGGTGATCGAAGAATGCTGGTGCGATCGCGGTGTAACCCTGCGCGGCAAAGCGGTCGGTCACGTTGCGGATGTGCTCGGTGACACCAAAGATTTCCTGGATCACCACGATGCCGCCCTTGGGTTTGCCCTGCGGCTTGGCCAGGTACGCGCTGATGCAATGCGTGCCGGCGGTGGGAATGTTGATTTGCTGGCCCATGCTCGTCATGCCGTCGAAAAGGTCGAGCTTAATGCTGCCGGCGCGCAGTGGCGACCGAACGTATGATGGCTATTCGCCGCGACACGGTGCGTGACCACCGCAGTACCGCCCCATCGAGATTTTGCGATGCGTTACATCGCTCCGAAGCGTGAGCTCGTTGACCCGTTGGTGTTCGACCGCTTGCCACTGGCGGCGTGGGACGACTACGCCGCGCTGCTGCGCGGCCCGACATGGCCATCCGTTGCGGCCATCAACCGCTACCTGCCAGCGCATGCCGCGCAGCGCTTTATCGCGCAGACCCCGGCCTTGCTTGCCGACGGCCTGCACTACGAGCAACGCATTGCCGAGCACGGTCAGATACCCACCCGCGAAGGCAACTGGCACGACCTGCTCAACGCCCTGGTCTGGCTGCGCCATCCCGCGCTTAAGCAGGCGTTGAACCAGCGCCAGATCGCCGAGATCGCGCGCGTCGGACCCAAGCAGCGCTCCCGCGCGCAATACGCGCTGACCCATTTCGACGAAGGCGGCGTGATCGTGCTGCTGCGCGATGCGGCGCTGCTGCCGCTGTGGGACAACCACGACTGGCATGGCCTGTTCTGGCATCACCGCCAGGCATGGGTGGACGGCACCATCCAGGCCGAGCTGTTTGGCCATGCGCTGCTGGAGCAGGCACTGACGCCCGAACAACTGCTGGTCGGCAAGGCCCTGGTATTCCAGACCACCGGCGCACTGGACATGCAAGCCGCGCGCACCCGCTGCGCCGAACTGATCGCCGCAGGCCAACTGCTGCACGACCCGCTGGAATTGCGGCCGCTGCCGCTGTCGGGATTGCCTGGGTGGAATGCAGCCAACGTCGATGAGGCGTTTCATCGCAGTACGGTGTGTTATCAGCCGAAGCGAGCGGGGAGGCGGTATCCGCCGCCGCAGGTCGATTGAGCGAGGAGCCGCAGATGGCGGGCAGCGCGACATCCCTGATCGCGCCTCATGCGCAAGGTCGCGGACTGTCCATGAGTTGCAGGGCGTACACCCGGGAGTTGCGGGACTCGCGCAGCAGCAAGCCCGCTGTCTTCATGCGACTTGCCGCCCGCTTCGCCGCGTGAAAGGATGTTCGGGGGCCATCGTCCGCCGAAAACAAACACGGCGGGATTAG
>JBDTIE010000327.1:0-18869 GCA_039936515.1 Rhodanobacter sp.
GGCGGGCAGGGTGCGGGCGCGTCGCGTTGACGGTGGCACAGGTGCGCGCGGTGGTGAATGGTGTGGCCACTACAGGGCCATCAACTCGTCTTCCTTGGCCTTGACCACGCTGTCGATGTCCTTGATCGCGCGGTCGGTGAGCTTTTGCATCTCGTCGCCGACGCGGCTGTCGTCGTCTTCGGTGATGAGCTTGTCCTTGAGCAGGTCCTTGATCTGCTGCAACGCATCGCGGCGCACGTTGCGCACGGCGATCTTGGCGTTTTCACCCTCGCGTGCCACATGCTTGGCCAGCTCGCGGCGGCGATCCTCGGTGAGCGAGGGCATGTTCAGGCGGATCACGGTGCCGGCGGTCGTGGGCGTGACGCCGAGGTCCGAGCCCAGCAGTGCCTTTTCAATCGGCGCCACCATGGACTTTTCCCACGGCGTGATGACGATGGTGCGTGAGTCGGCCAGTGACACCGACGCGACCTGCGTCAGTGGCATGTCCGCGCCGTAGTAGGGCACCTTGATGGAGTCCACCAGCGCGGTGCTGGCGCGTCCGCTGCGCAGGCGGACCAGGTCGTGTTTGAGCGATTCGATGCTCTTGCCCATGCGGGTCTGGGCATCGGCTTTGATGTCGTCGAGCATGTGCGTCTTCCGGTCAACCAGGCAAGCGACCGATTATAGCAGCGCGCCCACCGGTGCCCGGGCGAGGTCCGCCTTCAGCGCCCATGCACCAGCGTGCCGATGGACTCGCCGTGCATGATGCGCATGAGGTTGCCGCCGACGGTCATGTCGTAGATGCGCAGCGGCATGTTGTGGTCGCGGCACAGGGCTATGGCGGCGGTGTCCATGACCTCCAGCCGGTGCTCGATCACCTCGTCGTAGCTCAGCGATTCGTAGCGCGTGGCGTCGGCGTGCCGCGCCGGGTCGGCGGTGTACACGCCATCGACCTTGGTGGCCTTGAGCAGCAGGTCGGCGCCCAGCTCCACCGCACGCAGCGCGGCGGCGGAGTCGGTGGTGAAGAACGGGTTGCCGATGCCGGCGGCGAACAGCACGATGCGACCTTTTTCGATATGGCGGATGGCGCGGCGGCGAATGTAGTCCTCGGCCACATCGTGGATCGGAATGGCGCTCATGACCCGGGCGAAGCCACCGCGTTTCTCGATCGCGTCCTGCATGGCCAGCGCATTCATCACCGTGGCCAGCATGCCCATGTGGTCGCCGGTGACGCGATCCATGCCGGCAGCGGCCAGGCCCGCGCCGCGAAAGATGTTGCCGCCACCGATGACCACACCCACTTCGGTGCCGGCGCGCTGCACCGCGATGATCTCGTTGGCCAGACGACCGATGACTTCAGGGTCGATGCCGTAGTCGCCGGCGCCCATCAAAGCCTCGCCGGACAGCTTGAGCAGGATACGGTGGTATTTCAGCGCGGTGCTCATGGTGTCTCCGGGGCGGGGAAGGCGTCGATAGTGTAAGGGGAGGCTCGGCGCCGGCGTGGGTTTGCCAGCGGGCGTGCACAAAAAAGGCCGCGATGGCTTGCGGCCTTGTCGATCGGTGATGCCGGGCCGGATCAGGCCAGGCCAGCCTGCTTCATAACTTCGGCATGGAAGTCCTCGGTCGGCTTCTCGATGCCCTCGCCAACGGCCAGGCGCACCACTGACTGCACGTGTGCGCCGGTCTTCTTCAGCGCATCGGCCACCGACATGCTGGTGTCCAGCACGAACGGCTGCCCGAGCAGGGTGATCTCGGCGATGATCTTGTGCACCTTGCCGCTGATGATCTTTTCCAGGATGTCGGCCGGCTTGGCCTTTTCCTTGTCCGACATCTGGCTCAGCGCGATGTCTTTTTCCTTGGCCAGGAAATCGGCCGGGACGTCATCGGCGCTCACATAGGCCGGGTTCATCGCCGCCACGTGCATGGCAATGCCCTTGGCCAGCTCGTCGTTGCCGCCATCGAGCGCGACCAGCACGCCAATGCGGCCGCTGTGGATGTAGCTGCCGATGACACCAGTGGCGGTCACGTGGGCCATGCGGCGCACGTCGATCTTCTCGCCGATGGTGGCGATCAGCGTCTTGGCCGCTTCCTCGACCGTGTTGGCGCCCGGATAGGCGGCAGCTTTCAGAGCCTCGACGTCCGTCGCGCCGGACTTCAGCGCGACATCGGCGACGGTGTCGGCGAACTTGACGAAGCTGGCGTCCTTGGCGACAAAGTCGGTCTCGCAGTTGATTTCCACCAGCACCGCGTCGCGGCCTTTCTGCGCGCTGACGATGCGGCCTTCGGCGGCGATGCGGCTGGCTTTCTTGTCGGCCTTGGCCAGGCCGGACTTGCGCAGCCACTCCATGGCGATGTCCACATCGCCGTTGTTCTCCACCAGCGCTTTCTTGCATTCCATCATGCCGGCGCCGGAGCGCTCACGCAGATCCTTCACCATTTGTGCGGAAACAGTGCTCATAAATCAATCCTCTGAACTGTGCCGCGATGCCGGCAAGCGGCATCGCGGCGTCATGACACGCGGCAGCGCAGTGGCGCCGCCGGTGGGCTTACTTGGCCGCAGGCGCGTCGTTGCGCGGCGCATGGGCACCGTCATGGCCACCCTCGCGGCGGGGCGCGCTCTTGCGCGGCGCGCCTTCGCGGCGCGGTGACGGCTTGCGGTCGGCCTTGGCAATCGGGTTGCCTTCCTCATCCAGCTCGACGAAGTCGTTGGCGTCACCGTGCGCGGCGTCCGGCGCAGCAGCCTTGCCTTCCAGGATCGCGTCGGCCGCGGCGCGGGCGTACAGCTGGATGGCGCGGATGGCGTCGTCGTTGCCGGGGATGGCGTAGTCGACCATATCCGGGTTGTAGTTGGTGTCGACCACGGCGATCACCGGGATGCCAAGCTTCTTGGCCTCCTGCACGGCAATGTCTTCGTGACCGATATCGATGACGAACAACGCATCGGGCAGGCGGTTCATGTCCTTGATGCCGCCCAGCGAGGCCTCAAGCTTGTCGCGCTCACGACGACGGGACAGCACTTCGTGCTTGACCAGCTTGTCGAAGCTGCCATCGGTCTCGGCCGCTTCGAGCTCCTTCAGGCGCGATACCGACTGCTTGACCGTGCGGAAGTTGGTCAGCATCCCGCCAAGCCAGCGCGAGGTGACGAACGGCATGCCGGCGCGGGCTGCCTCTTCGGCCAACGGCTCGCGCGCCGAACGCTTGGTGCCGACAAACAGGATGGTGCCACGCTTCTGCGCCAGCGCCGACAGGAAGTTCATCGCGTCGGTGAACAGCGGCAGGGTCTTTTCCAGGTTGATGATGTGGATCTTGCCGCGGGCGCCGAAGATGTACGGCGCCATCTTGGGGTTCCAGTAACGCGTCTGATGTCCGAAATGGACGCCCGCTTCGAGCATCTGACGCATGGTGATCTGTGCCATGGGTGACTCCTTGACTTGACCTTGGAAAAGGTCGGGGGTTGGGACCTCCACGCATCCCCGGCTTCGACCGCGAACCGGCCCGCAATGCAATGCGGACGGAGCGCAGCACCCCGAAGGCGGTGCCGATGCGTGTGTGGCGTTGGTTTGGGGTGTTGCAGCGGTGAGGGCTACAATCCCGGTCTTGTCTTGCGCCGTGGCGACCGTCAAGGGTCGCGCGTGGTCAGCAAAACTGGGAAATTGTAGCCGGTACGCCGGCGGCGCGGCAAGCAGCGGGCGGATTCCCGGCGCTTGCCGCCACAACCGCAAGCAGGACCCCATGGCAGTCAATATCAAGTCCGCGCAAGATCTCGAAGGCATGCGCATTGCCGGCAAGCTCGCCGCCGAAGTGCTGGCGATGCTCAAGGACCACGTCAAACCCGGTGTCAACACCGAGGAACTGGACCGCCTGGCCTACGATCACATCGTCAACGTGCAGAAGGCGATTCCGGCCAACGTCGGCTACCACGGCTTCCCCAAGACGCTGTGCACGTCGGTGAACCAGGTGATCTGCCACGGCATTCCGAACGAGGGCAAGGTGCTCAAGGATGGCGACATCATCAATCTCGACGTCACCGTCATCAAGGATGGTTGGCACGGCGACACCAGCCGCATGTACATCGCCGGCACGCCGTCGGTCCTGGCCAAGCGCCTGGTCGACACCACGTTCGAGGCCATGATGTGCGGCATCCGCGCGGTGCACCCGGGCGCCACCCTGGGCGATATCGGCCACGCCATCCAGCAGCACGCGGAATCCGCCGGTTTCAGTGTCGTGCGCGAATACTGCGGGCACGGCATCGGCAAGGTCTACCACGACGAGCCGCAGGTGCTGCATTACGGCAAGCCCGGTACCGGGCTGGAGTTGAAGAAGGGCATGACCTTCACCATCGAGCCGATGATCAACGCCGGCAAGGCGCATACCCGGCAGTTGCCCGACGGCTGGACCGTGGTCACCAAGGATCATTCGTTGTCCGCGCAGTGGGAGCACACCCTGGTGGTGACAGATGACGGCTTCGAGATACTCACCCCGTGGCCGGACGCATGATGCAGGTCGGGAACAGGGAGTAGGGAACAGGGAACAGGGAGTACCAATGCGGGGCGCTGCCGCCCCAAGCTGGTCGGCTCTTACTATTGTCCATTCCGTACTCCCTGTTTCCCGGCCGCCATGACCGTTGCGTTGCCACCCTTGCCACGTCTGCCGGTCGCGGTCCCGCGCTCAGGTGTCTCGGCTGATGCGCGGCGCGCGTTGCGTCAGCTGTTGGGCGACATGGACCGCGCGCTGGCTACGGCGTTTCGCGATGGTGCCGATGCCAGCGCGCTGACGCGGCTACGCGGCGAGGCAGTGTCGGCCATGGTTGCCCACGTGTGGACCGCCTGCCTGGGTGAGGTGACCGCTGCAGCGCTGTTTGCGGTGGGTGGCTTTGGCCGTGGCCTGCTGTTTCCCTGTTCCGATGTCGACCTGCTGGTGCTGGTGGAGCGGCCCGAGCCGGCGCGCCTGCGAGCGCTGGAGCAGTTTTTCGCCACACTGTGGGACACCGGACTGAAGGTCGGCCACGCGGTACGTGAGCCGGCGCAGTGTCGCGCGCTTGCGGCCGAGGATGCCAGCGTGTTCACCAGCTTGCTGGACGCTAGGCGTCTGGCCGGCGACAACGCGATGGATGCGCGCCTGCGCGCCATCGTCGATGACCCGGCGCTGTGGCCGCCGGCGGCCTATCTGGCTGCACGCCAGGCCGAGCGCAAGGCGCGCCACGCACGCTTCGACAACACCGCCTACAACCTGGAGCCCAACCTCAAGGAAGGCCCGGGCGGTTTGCGCACGCTGGATTCCTTGCGCTGGATGGGCCTGCGCCTGGCCGGGGCGGGCGACCTGCCCCGCATGGCCGATGAAGGCCTGCTCGATCCGGCCGAGCTGGGCGTGCTGGAGGACGCCGAGCGCACCTTGCGGCGCTACCGCTATGCCTTGCATCTGGAAGCCGGGCGCGCCGAGGAGCGGCTGCTGTTCGACTATCAGCGCGCGCTGGCCGCGAGGCTGGGCTTCGAGGATGAGCACGCCCGCAACCTTGGCGTCGAGCAATTCATGCAGGCCTACTATCGCGCCGCCAGCCAGGTGGAACGGCTGGGCGTGCAGGTTGCCGAGCGGTTGGAAGAAATGCTGGAGAAACCCGCTGCCGGCGTGCCGGTCGATGCGGAATTCGTGCGCTACGGCACGCGCCTGGCCACGCGCGAGCCAGACCTCTTCAGCCGCCGCCCGGCGGCGTTGGTGGACATCTTCATCGTGCGCATGGACCAGCCCGGCGTGACCGGCTTCAGCGCCGACACCATGCGTCGTATCCACAGCGCGGCGGCCGGGCAGGCGGATACGCTGGCCATTGACAAAGCCGTGCTGGCCGCCTTCCTGCGGCTGCTGCGGCGCGGCGCCAGCGCGGTGGAAGCGTTGTGGCGCATGAACCGGCACGGGTTGTTGGCGGCGATCCTGCCGGCCTTCGGCCGCGTGTTCGGGCGCATGCAGTACGACCTGTTCCACGTCTACACGGTCGATGAGCACACCCTGCGCGTGCTGCGCAACGTCGCGCGCTTCGCCGACGTCGACGCGCGTGCGGAGTTTCCCATTGGCAGTGGCATCTGGCCGACCTTGCCACGGCCCGAAGTGCTGCTGCTGGCGGCTCTGTTCCATGACATTGCCAAGGGCCGCGGTGGCGATCACTCCGCTTTGGGCGCGGACGACGCCCTGGCGTTCTGCGCGCGCCTGGGTCTGCCCGCGGTCGACACTGAACGGGTGGTGTGGCTGGTGCGCTGGCACCTGCTGATGAGTACTACCGCCCAGCGCCAGGACATCACTGATCCGGACGTGGTGCAGGCCTTTGCCGCGCAAGTGGGGGATCGTGAGCGTCTGGGTCAGCTGTACCTGCTGACCATCGCCGACATCATTGGCACCAGCCCGCGGTTGTGGAACGCGTGGAAGGACCGGTTGCTTTCGGACCTGTACACCGCCACGCGCTACGCGTTGCGCAGTGATGCCAAGTTGCCGGTTGATGCCGATGCGCGCGTGCGCGAATGCCGGAGTCAGGCGCTGGCGCTGTTGCTGGAGCAGGGCCGGGATGCGGCTGCAGTGTCGCGGTTGTGGGCCGACTTCCCGGCGCTGAGTTTCCTGCGCCACCGGCCGGAACAAATCGCCTGGCAGAGCGAGGCCTTGCTCGACGCGGCCGGCGCCTCGCCGCTGGTGGCGGTTCATCCGCTGTCGGTGCGTGGCAGCACCGAGCTTTTCGTGCATGCGCCGGACCGCGACGGCCTGTTCGCGCGCATCACCGCCATGCTCGACCGCTTGCGTTTCTCCGTGCTGGAGGCGCGCATCCTGAGCTCCCCCAGCGCGATGGCACTGGACACTTTCCTGCTGCTGGATGCCGATACCCAGCAGCCCGCCAGCGAACTGCGTGCGCAGGAACTGGCCACGCGACTGCGTCACGCATTGGCGCAGGCATCGGGCGTGCAGCCTTCGCAGCGCGGAATGTCACGGCACCAGAAATACTTCCAGGTAATGCCGCGCATCGATTTCCGTGCCGCGGGCAACCGCACGCAGATGGCGCTGGTGGCGACTGATCGGCCCGGACTGCTGGCCGCGGTTGCACAGGTCATGCGCCAGAGCGACGTGCGCGTGCACGACGCGCGCATCGCCACCTTTGGCGAGCGGGTGGAGGATTTCTTCCAGCTGACCGACCACCACGACCAGTTGCTGTCCGAGCCGCATCAGCAGCGACTGCTCGACGCCTTGCTGCAGCGCCTGGGGCCGGGTCGGGATTGATCCGCGCCGGGGTGGCGCCGCAGTGATGCTTGTTATCATCGCGCCGCTGCGCTCCGCAGCGACCGGCGGCCCGTCATGACCTACCTGCTGATCAAGAGCCTGCACCTGCTGTTCGTCATCGCCTGGATGGCCGCGGTGTTCTACCTGCCGCGTATTCTGGTGAACATGGCCGAGGCCGGCAGCCAGCCGACGGTGCACGCCCGGCTGCAGTTGATGGGGCGACGCCTGTACAAATTCGGCCACACCATGTTCGGCTTGGCGTTCGTGCTCGGCGTGGTGTTGTGGCAGGGCTGGCGCGTGCTGCCGGGAACGTTGCCGAATGTCATCGGCACGTTGCACTGGCTGGACGCCAAGCTCACCCTGGTGGCACTGCTGTTGGCGTATTTCATCTACGCCGGACGCCTGCTCAAGCGCGCTGGCAAGGACCAGCCGCTGCCGACGTCGCGCACGCTGCGCTGGTTCAACGAGCTGCCGGTGCTGCTGTTGCTGGGCGTGATCTTCCTGGTGATCGCCAAGCCGTTCTGAGCGCGCAAGGGCGGCTCATTTGCCCTTGTACTGGCGATACCACTGGACGAAACGCGCCACGCCGGCCTCGATCGGGGTGTCCGGGGCGTATCCGCTGTCGCGTCGCAGGGCGGAGACGTCGGCCCAGGTATCGGCGACGTCTCCCGGTTGCATCGGCAGCAGGCGTTTTTCCACATTGCGGCCGAGCGCGCGTTCCATCAGCTCGATGAAGCGCAGCAACTGCACCGGCTGTCCGTTGCCGATGTTGTAAATGCGGTAGGGCGCGTCTGACGCGCCTGGCGTCGGGTGCTGCCGGTCGTAATCTGCTGCCGCGTGTGCCGGCTGGTCCAGCGCGCGGATCACACCTTCGACGATGTCGTCAATGTAGGTGAAATCACGGCTGTGATGGCCGTGGTTGAACACGTCGATCGGCTCGCCGCGGCTGATGCGGTCGGCAAACAACATCGGCGACATGTCCGGCCGGCCCCACGGCCCGTACACGGTGAAGAAGCGCAGGCCGGTGGTGGGCAGGCGGTACAGATGGCTGTAGGTATGCGCCATCAGCTCGTTGGCCTTCTTGGTCGCCGCGTACAGGCTCAGCGGATGGTCCACCGCGTCGTCCACCGCAAACGGCAGCTTGCGGTTGGCGCCGTACACCGAGCTGGAGGAGGCATACACCAGATGCTCGACCTGCGTTTGCCGACAGCCTTCCAGGACGTTGGCAAAACCCACCAGGTTGCTTTGCACGTACGCGCCAGGATTTTGCAGTGAGTAGCGCACGCCAGCCTGCGCGGCCAGGTTCACCACGCGCTGTGGACGGAACTGCGCAAACGCCTGCTGGATCGTCGCGACGTCGGCAAGATCCGCGCGCTGATGGCAGTAGCCAGGATGGTCGGCAAACAGTGCCAGGCGCGCTTCCTTCAGCGCCGGGTCGTAATAGTCATTGTGGTTGTCGATGCCATGCACCGTGTCCCCGCGTGCCAGCAAGCGCTGCGCAAGCGCCGCGCCAATGAAGCCGGCGGTTCCGGTGACCAGGATGCGCATGCGGGTGTCCTTGGCAAAGCACGGCATTGTAACGGGCGTCGCCACCGCCGGCAGCTGCCTGCCCATTTACATTAAACTTGCGCTTCGGCCCCGGCGTTGCACCGAGCCTGCGGGCCGCTCCGTCACACCCTGCGTGCCTGGCAGCAAGGGCTGCGCCCTCGTGTCTTTTGAGAGAACGTCAGATGATCGAAATCACGCTACCGGATGGCAGCAAGCGGGCGTTCGAACACCCGGTTACCGTGCAGGACATTGCCGCCAGCATTGGCGCGGGCCTGGCCAAGGCCACCCTCGCCGGCAAGGTCGACGGTCACCTGGTGGATGCCAGTACGCTCGTCGATCACGACGCAGCGGTGCATATCGTCACCGACAAGAGTCCCGAGGCACTGGAAATCCTGCGTCACTCCACCGCGCATGCGATGGGGCAGGCGGTACAGCGCCTGTTTCCGGGGGCGCAGGTCACAATTGGCCCGGTCATCGACAACGGCTTTTTCTACGACTTTGCCTACGAGCGGCCGTTCACACCCGAAGACCTGCCCTTGATCGAGGCGGAGATGCACAATATCGTCGCCGAGCAGCTCCCGGTCACGCGCAGCGTCAAGTCGCGCGACGAGGCGGTGGCGTTTTTCCGCGGCCTTGGCGAGAACTACAAGGCGGAGATCATCGAGGGCATCCCCGCCAACGAGGACCTGTCGCTGTACGCGCAGGGTGATTTCACCGACCTGTGCCGCGGCCCGCACGTGCCCAATACCGGCAAGCTGCGGTCGTTCAAGCTGATGAAGGTGGCTGGCGCCTATTGGCGTGGTGATTCCAACAACGCGATGCTGACGCGCATCTACGGCACCGCGTGGTCGAACGACAAGGATCTCAAGGCCTATCTGTTCCAGCTGGAGGAAGCCGAAAAGCGCGACCACCGCAAGATCGGCAAGGCGTTGGACCTGTTCCACCAGCAGGAAGAAAGCCCGGGCATGGTGTTCTGGCACCCCAACGGCTGGGCAATCTGGCAGCAGGTGGAAAACTACATGCGCCGCGTCTACCTGCGCAGCGGCTACCAGGAAGTGCGGTGTCCGATGGTGCTGGACGTGTCGTTGTGGAAAAAGTCCGGGCACTGGGACAACTACAAGGAAAACATGTTCTTCACCGAGTCGGAGAAGCACACCTTTGCCCTGCGGCCGATGAATTGCCCGGGCCATGTGCAGATCTTCAACGCCGGGCTGCGCAGCTATCGCGACCTGCCGCTGCGCTATGGGGAGTTTGGCGGCTGCCATCGCAACGAGCCGTCCGGCGCCCTGCACGGCATCATGCGCGTGCGTGCGTTCACCCAGGATGATGGCCACGTGTTCTGCACACCGGCGCAGATCGAGTCCGAGGTCACCGCCTTCCACGCCCAGGCCATGCAGGTTTATGCCGACTTCGGCTTCACCGACATTGGCGTGGTTCTGGCGCTGCGTCCGGACAAGCGGATCGGCAGCGATGACGTGTGGGACCGGGCCGAAGCCGCGCTGCGCGGGGCGCTGTCTGCCGCCGGCGTCACTTGGCAGGAGCTGCCGGGCGAGGGCGCGTTCTACGGGCCCAAGATTGAATACCACATGCACGATTCCATCGGCCGAGACTGGCAGGTGGGCACCATGCAGGTGGACTTCATGATGCCCGAGCGCCTGGGTGCGGAGTATGTGGACGAGCATTCGCAGAAGCAGCACCCGGTGATGCTGCATCGCGCCATCGTCGGCTCGATGGAGCGTTTCATTGGCATCCTGATCGAGCATCACGCCGGCAACCTGCCAGCCTGGCTGGCGCCGGTGCAGGCAATGGTGCTCAACATCACCGACGGCCAGCGCGATTACGCCGCGCAGCTCACGCAAACCCTTGTCGACAAAGGCTTCCGCGTGCAATCGGATTTGCGCAACGAGAAGGTCGGCTATAAAATCCGCGAACATACGCTGGGCAAAGTGCCGTATCTTCTGGTGGTCGGTGACCGCGAAAAAGACACCGGTGCGGTTGCCGTGCGTACGCGTTCGGGCGAAGACCTGGGCAGCATGCCGCTGCCGGACTTCATCGAACGACTGGAGTCCGAGACTCGGCGCTAGGCGCTGGCTCGCGGTCTTTTTCATTACTTCTTCTGGAGGATCGTGGTATCGCAACCACTGACAGCAAGGGCAATCGTCGCAATCAGGAAATCCGTGTGCCGCGGGTGCGTGTGATCGGAGCCGAAGCCGAACAGCTCGGTATCCTCACGCGCGATGAAGCGCTGGCCATGGCGCAGGAAGCAGGCATGGACCTGGTCGAGATCCAGCCCAACGGCGATCCGCCGGTGTGCCGCATCATGGACTACGGCAAGTACAAGTTCGAAGCCCAGAAGAAGGTGCAGGCGGCCAAGAAGAAGCAGAAGCAGGTCGAGATCAAGGAAGTGAAGTTCCGTCCGGTCACCGACGTGGGCGATTACCAGATCAAGCTGCGCAACATGCTCCGGTTCCTCGAGGAAGGGGACAAAGTCAAGGTGACCATCCGCTTCCGCGGTCGCGAGATGTCACATCAGGATCTGGGCCAGAACTTGGCCCGGCGCATCCAGGAAGACGTCGGCGAGGCCGGTCAGGTCGAGTCGTTTCCGCGCCTGGAAGGCCGGCAGATGACCATGATGATCGGCCCGAAAAAGAAGTAACTCCCGTGGGGCGTGCCGCGCGTTGCCCTGTTGGCCGTGCGGCTCTGGTATCGGGACAGCCACGTGCGTATAATCGCCGGCTCGACCCGCATGGAAGGGTCGTGCACCGATCGTGGCAGGACGGAAAGTGTGGCCAGCTCCTGGAGCGACGCCACCGCCAGATCAGTCAGAAACCGGACAAGGAGCATTCCCATGCCCAAGATCAAGACCAACCGGGCGGCGGCGAAGCGTTTTCGCAAGACCGCATCGGGCAAAATCAAGTGTGGACACGCTTTTCGGTCACACATCCTGACCAAGAAGACGACCAAGCTCAAGCGCGGCCTGCGTGCAAAAAATTATCTAAAGGCGTGCGACACCCCCGGTGTTGCCCGCATGCTGCCGTACTGAAGGCGAGGAGATAAACCATGGCTCGTGTAAAGCGTGGCGTTACCGCCCGTCGTCGTCACAAGAAGGTCATCGGCCGTGCCAAGGGCTATTACAACGCCCGGCGCAAGGTCTTCCGCGTTGCCAACCAGGCCGTCATCAAGGCTGGGCAGTACGCCTATATCGGCCGAAAGCAGCGCAAGCGCCAGTTCCGTGCACTGTGGATCGTGCGCATCAACGCCGCCGCGCGCATGTTCGGGCTGAGCTACAGCCGTTTGATCAATGGTCTGGCCAAGGCCGGCATCACCGTTGACCGCAAGGTGCTTGCCGACATCGCCGTGCATGACATCAAGGCGTTCGAAGTGATCGCCGAAAAAGCCAAGGCCAGCCTGGCGGCGTAGTTTTTGCGCTCAGTTCCGGTCGATTCGACGGGGTGCGGCCATGCAAGCCGCACGATCAAAGAGAGCAGACGTTCGCGGAGAGGAGGCCTTCTGGCCTGCTCTCCGTTTTCGTTTGTGCGGATAGCTCAAGTGCTCGCCAACGGCGCAAGCGGGGGAAAGGATGGACGATCTTGAAATCCGTGCCGGGCAGGCGCTGACCGACATACAGCAGGCCGCGACCTTGCCGGCGCTGGATGCGTTGCGCGTGGGCCTGCTGGGCAAGAGTGGGATCGTCACCGCTGCGTTGAAGGCACTGGGTGCGCTTGCAGCCGATGAGCGCAAGGCGCGCGGCGCCCAGGTCAATGTGCTCAAGCAGCGCCTGGCCGACGCCCTTGCTGCGCGCAAGCAGGTTCTGGAGCGTGCCGAGCTTGACCGTCGCCTGGCATCCGAAACGCTGGACATCAGCCTGCCGGGGCGCGATGGCGAACGCGGCGGCATCCATCCAATCACGCGCACGCTCGAACGCATCGCCGCGATCTTTGCGCGACTGGGCTACCAGCGCGTGGATGGCCCGGAAATCGAGGACGACTGGCACAACTTCGAAGCGCTGAACTTTCCACCGCTGCACCCGGCGCGCGCCATGCACGACACGTTCTACTTTGGTGACGGACGCATGTTGCGCACGCACACCTCGCCGGTTCAGATCCGCAGCATGGCCGGGCGCCAGCCGCCGATCCGCATCATCGCCCCGGGCAAGGTCTATCGCAGCGATTCTGACCAGACGCACTCGCCGATGTTCCACCAGATCGAGGGCCTGCTGGTGGACGAAACCTCCAGCTTCGCTGACCTCAAGGGCACCATCACCGAGTTCCTGCGTGCGTTTTTCGAGCGCGATCTGGAGATGATGTTCAAGCCCACGTACTTCCCGTTCGTCGAGCCCGGTGCGGACGTGATCATCCGCTGGCAGCAGGACGACGGCAGCAGCACATGGCTGGAAGTGCTCGGTTGCGGCATGGTGCATCCGAACGTTTTGAGCAACGTCGGCATTGATCCGGAGCGCTACACCGGCTTTGCCTTCGGCATGGGCGTCGAACGCCTGGCGATGCTGCGTTACGGGGTGCGGGACCTGCGGGCGTTCTTCGAGAACGACCTGCGTTTTTTGAAGCAATTCGCTTGAACGCGATTGGGCAGACGGGGCATGGCATGGGCAAGAGCAGCAAGCTCATGCCCTCGTGTACCCCGCGCACCGTTTCTCCTATTCCGGAACGCAGAGCATGAAATTTTCCGAGAACTGGCTGCGCGAGCTGGTGCACATCCCCGTCGATCGCGAGCCGCTGCTGCGCGCGCTGACCATGGCGGGACTGGAAGTGGAAGGCTGCGAGCCGCTCGGGGCGCATCTGGACGGCGTGGTGATCGGCGCGATTGTCGATGCGCAGCCGCATCCGCAGGCTGATCGGCTGCAGGTATGCCGCGTGGATATCGGTGCGGCCGAGCCGTTGCAGATCGTCTGTGGCGCGCCCAACGCCCGGGTCGGCATCAAGGTGCCGTTGGCCATGGTCGGCGCCAGCCTGCCCGGCGACGTGCATATCAGCAAGGCGCGGCTGCGCGGCGTCGATTCATTCGGCATGTTGTGCTCGGCCAGGGAATTGGGGGTGGACAGTGATGCCTCCGGGCTGCTGGAGTTGCCCGCCGACGCCGTGGCCGGGCGTCCGCTGGCCGATTACCTGGGTTTGCCCGATGCCAGCATCGACGTAAGCCTGACCCCCAACCGTGCCGATTGCCTCAGCCTGTCGGGTATCGCCTACGACGTGGCGGCGCTGTTTGGCGGCAGCGTCCAGCAATCCGTGCAGGTGCCGGTGGCGGTGACCAGCAGCGTTGTGCGCGGTGTGCAGCTGCAGGCCGGGGGCGCCGCCCCGCGCTACATCGGGCGCGTGCTCGAGGGCATCGACATGGCCGCGGCCACGCCATCGTGGATTGCCGAGCGCCTGCGCCGTGGCGGCATCCGCCCGATCAACGCCGTGGTGGACGTCTCCAACTACGTGATGCTGGAACTGGGCCAGCCCATGCACGCGTTCGACAACGACACGCTGCAAGGTGACGTTGTGGTGCGCGCCGCGCGCGAGGGTGAGCGCATGCGCCTGCTCGATGGGCACGAGGTCACGCTGGATGCGCAGTACGTGGTGATCGCCGACCAATCCGCGGCGTTGGCGGTGGCCGGCATCATGGGCGGCTTCGACTCGCGCGTTACCGCGCAGACGCAGAACCTTTTCCTCGAGGCCGCGCATTTCGCGCCACAGGCGGTCATGGGCAGGGCGCGCAATCTCGGCTTGCACACCGACGCCTCGCATCGTTTCGAGCGCGGCGTCGATCCGGAACTTCCGCAACGCGCAATGGAGCGCGCCAGCGAATTGCTGCTGGCCATTGTCGGCGGTCGCGCCGGTCCCCTGGTCATAGCCGAGCACACGCAAGACCTGCGCCGCAACGCGCCAGTGCAATTGCGCCGCGCACGACTGGCGCGGGTACTGGGCGTCAGGGTCGAGGACGACGAGGTGCTGCGCACGCTCCTTGCGCTCGGCATGCAGGTGGAAACGGTGGCTGATGGCTGGCTCGCGACCGCGCCCAGCAGGCGTTTCGACATCGAGCGGGAGGAGGATCTGATCGAGGAAGTCGCGCGCATCTTCGGCTACGACAACATTCCCACGCATGCGCCGTCCGGGGCGTTGTCGCTGGCGGCAGAAGCCGAAGGCCGGATGTCCGTGCAGTCCGTCCGTGAGCAGCTGGCCACCCGCGGCTATCACGAGGCAGTGACCATGGCCTTTGTGGCCGCCGACACGCTGGCGCAGTGGGGGCTGATCGATGGGCTGGTGCCGCTGGCCAATCCGCTGTCCGCCGACCTGGCGGTGATGCGGCCGTCGCTGTTGCCCGGACTGGTCCAGGTGCTCGCGCACAATCGCGCACGCCAGCAGCCACGTGTGCGCCTGTTCGAGATCGGCCGCGTGTTCGCCGCCGGCGATCCGCCGCGGGAGACGCCGAGCGTGGCCGTGGTTGCCTGCGGTTCGGCCCATGCCGAACAATGGGGCGAGCCGGCGCGCAGCTTGGATTTCCACGATCTCAAGGGTGATCTGGACGCACTCATCGCCAGCGGTGGCGAGGCGCAGCGCTGGCGTGTGGACAGCCAGGCCTTGCCGCCGTGGCTGCATCCGGGGCGCGGCGCGCGCGTGCTGCGCGACGGTGATGTCGTGGGTTACTTCGGTGCGTTGCATCCGCAGCAGGCGCACGCGCTCGGCCTGGGCGACGACATCCTCGTGCTGGAGCTGGCGCTGGAGCCGCTGCTGTGCCGCCGTCTGCCTGCGGTACAGGCCGTGCCGCGCTTTCCGTCGGTCCGCCGTGACCTGGCGCTGGACCTGCCCGCGGACGTGCGCTGGTCGGACGTGGAGCAGGTTGTGCGTGACACGCTGGGCGACCGCTTGGCGACGCTGCGCCTGTTTGACCTTTACAGTGGCAAAGGGGTGGATGCAGGTCGCAAGAGTCTGGCCATGGGCTTGATTTTGCAAGACGCATCACGCACGCTTACCGACGACGACGCTGATCGTTGCGTGCACGAATCGATCGCTGCGTTGGAGCGGACATGCAAGGCAAAGTTGCGGGGCTGACATGGCGCTGACCAAGGCGGAAATGGCCGAGCGTCTGTTCATCGAGGTGGGCCTCAACAAGCGCGAAGCCAAGGAGTTCGTCGACGCGTATTTCGAAGTCGTGCGCGAGGCCTTGGAAAACGGCGAACAGGTCAAGCTCTCCGGATTTGGCAATTTCGACCTGCGGCTGAAAAATCAGCGGCCAGGTCGCAATCCCAAGACCGGCGAAGAGATACCGATCTCCGCGCGGCGTGTGGTCACCTTTCGACCAGGACAGAAACTCAAGCTGAGAGTCGAAGGATATGCTGGATCAGGGGAATAACACCGAGCTGCCGGCGATCCCGGCCAAGCGCTACTTCACCATCGGCGAAGTGGGCGAGTTGTGTGGTGTGAAACCCCACGTCCTGCGTTACTGGGAGCAGGAGTTTCCCGCGCTCAATCCGGTCAAGAGACGCGGCAACCGGCGTTACTACCAGCGCCACGATGTGCTGATGATCCGCCAGATCCGCTCGCTGCTGTATGAGGAAGGCTTCACCATCACCGGCGCGCGCGCGCGTCTGGAAGGCCCGCAAGCGCGAGCCGAGTCCAGTATCTCGCACCAGATCGTGCGTCAGGTGCGCATGGAGCTGGAAGAAGTACTGGTGTTGCTGCGGCGCTGATCCGCGCTTGGCGACACGCACCGTCAAGCTGCTAGAATCCACGTTCTGTCGGGGCGTAGCGCAGCCTGGTAGCGCACTACGCTGGGGGTGTAGTGGTCGCGAGTTCGAATCTCGCCGCCCCGACCACTTGGTTCAAACAAAAAGCGCCTGAGGGCGCTTTTTGTTTGAACCGGGAACAGGGAATGGGAACAGGGAATTGGAAGGGCGCCCTTCAGCCCTGCCGGGCAGCTTTCCACACGCTGGGGTCGCAACCTTCGGAACTGCTTGCCCCGGTTGCGGCGAAGCGGGCAAAGCGGCAACGGGGCGCTTTGACCTGTTCTCTATTCCCCATTCCCTATTCCCGGCAAGAATCAATACAGCACCCGGCTGCGCAAGGTGCCGGGAATCGCCGCCAGTCGGGACTTCAGTTCCACGGCCTGGGCTTCGTCGGCGGTGACGTCGATCACCACGTAGCCGACATCGGCGTCGGTCTGCAGGAACTGGGCGTCGATGTTGATGTTGCCGGCGGAAAACAGTTCGTTGACGCGCGACAACATGCCCGGGACATTGCGGTGGATATGCAGGAGGCGACGGCTGTGCGGATGGCCAGGCAGCGTGACCTCCGGGAAGTTCACTGCCGACAGGGTCGAGCCGTTGTCGCTGTAGCGGATGAGCTTGGCCGCAACTTCGATGCCGATGTTGTCCTGCGCCTCCAGCGTGCTGCCGCCGATGTGCGGGGTCAGGATGACGTTGTCCATGCCCATCAGCGGCGACACGAATGCATCCTTGTTGTCTTTGGGTTCCAGCGGGAACACGTCCACCGCCGCGCCCGCGAGATGGCCGCTCTCCAGGGCCTCCGCCAGTGCCGGGATGTCGACCACGCTGCCGCGCGAAGCGTTGATCAGCATGGCGCCTTCGCGCATGCGTGCCAGTTGCGCGGCGCCGATCATCAGCTTGGTCGCCGGCGTTTGCGGCACATGCAGGGTAACCACGTCGCTGCGCTCGAGCAGGTCGTCCAAGCTCGTCGCCGCATGCGCATTGCCGAGCGTGAGCTTGCTCTCGATGTCGTGGAACAGCACGTGCATGCCCAGGCTTTCGGCCAGCACTCCGACCTGCGTGCCGATGTGGCCGTATCCGACAATGCCCAGCACCTTGTCGCGTGCCTCATAGCTGCGTGTCGCCGACTTGGCCCAGCCGCCGCGATGGCACAGCGCATTGCGCTGGGGAATGCCGCGCAACAACATGATGGCCTCGGCCACGACCAGTTCGGCCACGCTGCGCGTATTCGAGTACGGTGCGTTGAACACCGGGATGCCCGCTTGCCGCGCGGCGGTCAGGTCGACCTGGTTGGTGCCGATGCAGAAGCAGCCCACGGCGATGAGTCGGCGCGCATGGGCGATGACGTCGGCGGTCAGTTGCGTGCGCGAGCGCAGGCCGATGATGTGCGCCTCAGCCACCGCGCTGTTGAGCTCGCCTCCGGTCAGCGAGGTGGCGCGCGCGTCAATCAGGCTGTAGCCGGCGCGATGGAAAACCTCGATCGCACTGGCGCTGATGCCTTCCAGCAGCAGTACCTTGATGTCCTGTCTGGGGTAGGAGGTTTGCATGCGTGCGTTCATGACCCGGGAGTAGCCACTACTATGCCACGGACGGCCCGCTTCGCGGCAATGCAGCATGCGCAGTGCTGCACTCGATTGGACGTCCAATCCCTTGTCGGAGTACTTCATGCCTGATGCGCGGCTTGTCCAACTCACCCAGCGTCTGCCCGAGTTGCACCTGCTGACTGCGCCGGGCGACTTGGAGCATTACGGGCGTGACTGGACGCGGCGCTGGACGCCGGCGCCGCTTGCCGTTGCCTTGCCTGCGGACGTGGAGCAGGTGCAGGCCATCGTGCGCTGGGCCAACGCCAATGACGTGGCGATCGTGCCCTCCGGCGGCCGCACGGGTTTGTCCGGCGGCGCGGTGGCAGCGCATGGCGAGCTGGTATTGAGCATGCAGCGGATGAACCGCGTGCTGGCCTTCGATGCCGTGGACCGCACGCTGGCGGTGCAGTCAGGCATCACCTTGCAGGCAGTGCACGACGCAGCCGCGGAGCACGCGCTGGCCTATCCGGTTGACCTTGCCGCACGTGGCTCGTGCACGATCGGTGGCAACATTGCCACCAATGCCGGCGGCATCCGTGTGATCCGCTACGGCAATACACGCGAGTGGGTCGCTGGCGTGAAAGTGGTGACCGGCACTGGTGCGTTGCTCGATCTCAATCGCGGGCTGGTCAAGAATGCCAGCGGCTATGACTTTCGCCATCTGTTCATTGGTTCGGAAGGCACGCTCGGCATCGTGGTGGAAGCGACACTCAAGCTCTCCGCGCCGCCGGCGCTCTCCCAGGTGATGCTGCTGGCGCTGCCGGACATGGACGCGTTGATGC
>JBDTIE010000328.1:0-7338 GCA_039936515.1 Rhodanobacter sp.
GGGGACGCTATCATGGGCAACCATGAACCTGCTGGCGATTGAAACCACTACCGAGGCGTGTTCCGTGGCACTGGTTCACGGTCAGTCGATGATCGCGCGGAGCGAGGTTGCGCCGCGCCGGCATACCGAACTGGTGCTGCCCATGGCCGATGCGCTGCTGGCGGAGGCCGGCATCGACCGGCATGCGCTGGACGCCATCGCCGTCGGCCGCGGACCGGGGGCATTCACCGGCGTGCGTATTGGCGTGGCGCTGGCACAGGGCATGGCGTTGGCGCTGGACCTGCCGGTGTTGCCGGTGTCCTCGCTTGCCGCACTTGCGCTGGAAGCGGAGGCCGACGACGCCGCCGTCCTGGCGGTGATCGACGCGCGCATGGGCGATGTCTACGCCGCGGCCTACCAGCGCGATGCGGACGGCATGCTGCAGCCGCTGATGGACGAATGCGTGGTCAAGCCGGACGCGCTCAACCTGCCGCGAGCGGCGGCGTGGCGCGTGGTTGGTACCGGCTGGGCGACCTGGAGCGAAGTGCTGCAGGGTCGGCTGAGCGGCGAATTGCGCAGCGCCGATGGCGCCCGCTACCCGCAGGCGGTGCGCGTGGCCGAACTGGCTGTGCCGGCCTTTCACGCCGGCCTGGGTGTGGCCCCGGAACTGGCGTTGCCGGTGTACCTGCGCGACAAGGTGGCGCTTACGCTCGCCGAGCAAAAACACCACTGAAGGCTGGCCCGCCCGCGGCCCTTGCGTCCGTCTCGTGCGTTTAAGCGCTGACCACCCCGCCAACGCGGTCTTACACCTGCCCCAGCACCTGTTGCACGGCGAGACTGCTGACCGCGACGGCGACCCATACGCCAAGCCCGAGCAGGATCGGCCGCGCACCGCTGGAGATCATCTTGCGGATGTTGGACGAAAGTCCGATGGCGGTCAGCGCCACGACGATGAGGAATTCGGCCAGCGCGTGCAGTGCGGGCAGCAACGCGGCGGGGATCAGGCCGGTCGTGCGAATCGCCGACGCGACGAGAAACCACAGGATGAACCACGGGAAGATCCGGGCCACGCTGAACTTGCCCGCATCGCCGGCCTGCTTGAGCCTGCGCTTTTCCCTCGCGGCCACCGCGAAGGTCAGCACCAGGCATACCGGGATGATCAGCGTGGCGCGCGTCAACTTGACGATGGTGGCGTAGTCGCCGGCCTGCTTGCTGTAGCTGTAGCCGGCGGCCACCACCGAGGAGGTGTCGTTGATCGCGGTACCGGCCCACAGGCCGAAGCCCAAATCGGACATGTGCATCAGGTGGCCAAGCAGAGGAAACACCAGCACCGCGATGACGTTGAACAGGAAAATGGTGGAGATGGCGAACGCCGTGTCGTGCTCGTCAGCGCGAATGATTGGCGTGACCGCCGCGATTGCCGAGCCACCGCAGATCGCCGTGCCCACGCCGATCAGGATTTTCAGCTTGCCGTGCACGCCCAGCCAGCGGCCGAGCAACCACGCGCTGAGAAAGGCCACGCTCATGGTGATGGCTGTCACCCACAGCGACTCCAGGCCGGTCTTGGCCACCTGCGTCAGGCTCAGGCCGAAACCCAGGGCGACGATCGACCACTGCAGCACCTGCTTGCCGCCAAACTGGATGCCCGGGGTAAAACGCGTATCGGGCGAGAACAGGTTGCGCGCGACGATGCCCAGCACGATGCCGAACACCGGGCCGCCGATGATCGGCGCCCAGCGCCCCAGCAACAGCGCCAGCAGGCCAATCGCCACGGCCAGCAACAGGCCCGGGACACGGCTGCGCCACGTGGGTTGGATGGTGTTGGCGATGGATGGGGTGGTCATGAGCGGCTCCTGCAGTCGCGTCATTCTCCGCGCTGTCGCACATAAAGGAAATTTGGAAAGACTGATTTGCCGTATAAGATAAGTTGATGATCAACATCAGCCCGCGCCAGCTCGACGTGTTTGTGCAAACCAGTGTGCTGGGCAGTGTGCGGGCGGCGGCCGAGCGTTTGCACCTGACCCAGCCAGCGGCCAGCATGGCGTTGGCGGAGATGGAGCGGCAGCTCGACGGAGCGGTGTTTGATCGCGAACACGGCCGGCTGCACCTGAACGCGCGCGGGCGCGAATTGCTGCCACTGGCGCAGGAGCTGCTGGCGCGTTATGCGGAATTCGGCCGGCGTGGCCGCGAAGATGGCACGGCGCTGGGTGGCGAGTTGCGCATCGGCACCAGCAACACCGTGGGCAACTACCGGGTTGGTGAACTGCTGGGGGCGTTTGTGCGCGCGCACCCGCATGTGGCGATCCACTTGCGCGTGGCCAATTCCGCGGCGATTGCCGCCGGCATGCTTGATCACAGCCTCGATGTCGGCTGCATCGAGGGTCCGGTAACCCACCGCCAACTGGAAGTGCGCCCCTGGCGCGACGACCTGTTGGTGGTGTGTGCCGCGCCGGGCCACCCGCTGGCGCGCAAGCGCGGCCTGAAACCCGGCGATTTCGCCGGCGCGCGCTGGGTGCTGCGCGAGCCCGGCTCGGCAACCCGGGCCACCACCGAACGTGCGCTCGCCCGGCTCCCGCCCGGCGAGACCGTGTTGGAGCTCGACCAGATCGAGGCGATCAAGCAAGCGGTGATTGCCGGACTGGGCGTTGCCTGCCTGCCGGCGGTGGCGGTGGTCGACGCGCTTGCGGCCGGCCGTCTGAAGGCATTGAAAACACCTTTTCTAGACCTGCATCGCAAACTTTCGGTGCTGGTGCATCGACAGAAATACCGCGGCGCGCTGCTGGATGCGTTCCTGCACGACGTCGCGCTATGACCTGGTGCTGCGCGTCGCGCTGCGGCTGCGACCCCGGCGACGCCGCGAACTTTACTCAGCGACGTCAGTAATCTCCGCGAGCACGGCGGCGACGGCTTCGTGGGTGGGCGCGCGCAGCAACCGCGGGGCATAGCTGCGCACTCGTGCATGGTCCAGCGTCGCCAGACGGTCGCGCACCAGCAACAGCTGCGCCGGATGCATGCTGAACTCGCACAGGCCCAGGGCCAGCAACAGCGCGGTGAAATGGACGTCGCCGGCGATCTCGCCGCACACGCTCACCGGCTTGCCCGCGCGCCGACCGGCGGCGATCACCCATGACACCAGGCGCAGCAGCGCCGGCTGCAGTGGCGTGTAGATGTTGTCCAGCGCGTCGTTGGCGCGGTCCGCGGCAAGGACGTATTGCGCCAGGTCGTTGGTGCCGATGGCCAGGAAGTCGGCATGTTCGAGCAGGGCGCGCACGTTGATGGCGGCGGCCGGCACTTCAATCATGGCGCCCAACGGCAGCTTTTCGGGCAGGTCCACGTTTTCGCGCTTGAGCTCCTGTCGCGCCAGGTTGAACAGTGTGCGCACGGCGATGAGCTCGTCCGGCTGGGTGACCATCGGCACCAGCACGCGGACCGGCCCGTAGCAGGCAGCGCGCAGGATGGCGCGGATCTGTGTGGTGAACACGGTGGGGTAGTGCAACGACAGGCGCACGCCGCGCACCCCCAGCGCCGGGTTGTCCTCCCCGCGCATCGCCAGTCCGGCGGTATCGGCCTTGTCAGCGCCCAGGTCCAGCGTGCGGATGGTGACCGGCGCGCCGCCCATGCCGAGGACCAGGTCGCGATAGGCGCTGAACTGCTCCTCTTCCGATGGCGGCCGCTTGTGCCGCAGGAACAGGAATTCGGTGCGATGCAGGCCCACGCCATCGGCACCGCGCGAGCGAGCCAGCGCGACGTCGGTCGGAGACTCGGCATTGGCGAGCAGGGCAATGCCCACGCCGTCGCGCGTGCGCGTGGGCGCGTTGGCCAACCGCGCCAGGCGCCGGCCTTCGATCGTTGCCTCGCGCTGCCACGCGCGGTAGCCGGCCAGGTCCTGCGCGGTGGGATGCACCACGACCTGGCCGTTCTCGGCATCCAGCAGCAGCAGGTCGTCGTCACGGATGCGCGACAGCGCGTCGCGCGCGCCCACCAGCATCGGCAGGCCGAGGCTGCGGGCCAGGATCGCGCTGTGCGAATACGCGCTGCCGGTACTGGCGACCACACCAAGCAGGCCGTTGCCGGCCAGTTGCGCCATGTCCGCCGGGGCGATGGAGTCGGCGATGAGGATCTCGCCCACGCGCGCGGCAAGCTTGCGCTCCTCCGGGCTGGTCTGGCGCTGCAGCGCGGCGATGACGCGATTGATCACCTGTTCGACGTCCTCCTTGCGGCTGCGCAGGTAGGGATCGTCCATGGCCTCGAACATTGCCGACAGCCGCTCGCGCTGTTTCTTCAGTGCCGCGCCGGGTCGGTAGCGGCCGACGCGCACCATGTCCTGCAGCGTGCGCAGCAGCTCGGCGTCGTCCAGCAGCAGGCTGTGCGCGTCGATGAATTCATTGACCTCGCGCGCCAGCTCGCCATGCAGCTTGTCGCGCAGCTCACGAAGTTCCTGCCGCGCGGTCTCCAGTGCACGCTCCAGCAGCAGCAACTCCGCTTCGACCTCGTCCTCGCCCAATGGCCGGGTATCCACCACGTACTGGCTCGGCTGCACCAGCCGCGCCCGTCCAAGCGCCATGCCGTGCGAGGCGGGGGTGCCGGGCAGGAGCTCTCTCATCGGGCCGCTCGGCGGTCGGGATTCGGGAAGTGGCAACAGGGAATAGTGAATAGCGTCTGGCTGCCACGCCGCCGCATCCAGTGCGGACGGGGTGCTTTGCCAATTCCCGATCCCCTGTTCCCGATTCTCCGCATTTCAACCACCCTCGTCGAACTTGCGCTCGAACAGTGCGATCACCGCCGCGAGGGCCTCGGCCTCGTCCGGGCCGTCGGCGCGCACGGTCAGGGGGGTGCCGAGGCTGGCGGCCAGCATCATCACGCCCATGATGCTTTGTGCGTTGATCTCGCGGCCGTTGCTGACCAGGGTGACGGTGGACTTGAAACCGTGCACCAGTTGCACCAGTTTGGCCGAGGCACGGGCGTGCAGGCCGAGCCGGTTGCTGACGATGATGTCCTGTTCAAGCATGGTCGATGAATATCCCGCCGCGGCCACCACTGGCAGCGATTTGCGCCAACTCGTCCAGCGGCTGCTCGGCGTAATTGAGCACCCGCAGCAGCATGGGCAGGTTGAGGCCCGACACGCAACGCAGGTGCACGCCAAGGTCGGCCAGCGACAGCCCGATGTTGCACGGCGTGGCGCCATACAGATCAGCCAGCACCAGCACGCCGTCGCCGTGGTCCAGCGCGCGCGCGTGACAGGCGGTGAGCGTGCGCATGACGTCCGGGTCCGATTGCGGGGGGATTTCCACCGCATCCACGCGCAGCGGCAGCTTCGGCATGACGTGGTGCGCGGCGCCGATCAACGCGTGGCCGACCCCCTCGTGCGTCATCAACAGCACGCCGACGCTCATGAGCGCACTCCAGGATGCTGGCGCGGAATGGACACCGCGCTCAATCCAGCTCGCGATGGAAGGTGAGCACGCCTTCGCGCCGCGTGCGGTAGTAGGCGGCCAGCTTCTCCACCAGAAATACCGAGCGGTGCCGGCCACCGGTGCAGCCGATGGAAACGGTCAGGTAGCTGCGGTCATCAGCCTCGAAGCGCGGCAGCCAGGCGTCCAGCCAGCGCGCGGTATCGGCAAAGAACTCGCCAACCAGCGGCTCGGCCTCGAGGAAGTCGCGCACCGCCGCATCCTTGCCCGACAGCGGCCGCAGGTGCGGCTGCCAGTGCGGGTTGGGCAGGCAGCGCGCGTCGAACACGAAGTCCGCATCCGGCGGCAGGCCGCGGCGGAAGGCGAAGGACTGGAACATCAGCGTCAGTCCCTCCGTAGCCTGCGCGTAACCGGTGGCAACCAGCCGGCGCAACTGGTGGACGTTGAGGTCGCTGGAGTCGATGACCCTTTCCGCGATGGCCATCATCGGCCGCAACAGCCGGCGCTCCTCGGCAATGGCGTCGCCCAGCGACAATCCGTGCGTCGCCAGCGGATGCCGGCGGCGCGTTTCCGAATAGCGCTTGATCAGCACCGCATCGCTGCAGTCGAGAAAGATCATGTGCACCTGCACACCGGTAACGGCCAGGTCCGACAGCACGCTGGGCATGCGTTCCAGGTCCGCGCCGCGATTGCGCACGTCCACACCTACGGCAATTCGCCGATGCCGGCCGTGGTTACCGGCCGTCACGGCCTCGACCAGGTGCGGCAGCAGCTCCGCTGGAAGGTTGTCGACGCAGTAGAACTCCAGGTCCTCCAGCGCGCGCAGTGCCACGGTCTTGCCTCCGCCGGACATGCCGGTGAGCACGATCAGGTGGATGGCACTGGCGTCGGCCAGTGGGTTCAGCAGCGGCGTTGCATCGTCTTGCATGCGATTCACCATGGCGGTAGGCGGCGCATCTGGTGCGCCTGGCGGTCGATGAAGGTCTGGGCCGGGTCGATGCCCTTGCTCTTGAGCGCGTGGCTGCGCACGGCGGCTTCAACCAGCACGGCCAGGTTGCGGCCGGAGGCGACAGGAATGGTGATCATCGGTATGGCCACGTCAAATACCTGTCGATGGCCGGTGTCGCCGGTGAAACGCGCCATGGCGTCGGCATTGTCCTCCTCGCCCTCGCGCAGCGGCTTGAGGTGGATCACCAGGCGCAGGTATTTGGACGTCTTTACGGACATATGGCCAAACATCTCGCGCACATTGAGCACGCCCAGGCCACGGACTTCCAGCAGATCCTGCAGCAGATCGGGGCACGCGCCGTCGATCACGTCCGGGGCGATCAGGGTGAACTCAGGCGCGTCGTCTGCCACCAGCCGGTGACCGCGGGTGATGAGCTCCAGCGCCAGCTCGCTCTTGCCCGAGCCCGCGTCGCCGGTAATCAATACTCCGATCGAGAACACCTCCATGAACACGCCGTGCAGGGTCAGGCGTGCGGCCAGCTGGCGTGACAGGTGGTATTGCAGGTACGTCAGCAGCTCGTGGCCGCGCTTGGCGCTGGTCCACAGTGGCGTGTCGGTCTCGTCTGCCACTTCGCGCAGGTCGGCGGGAATGGGCTGGTCCTTGGTCACCACCAACGCCGTGGGCTGGTAGGCGGCGATCTTGTGCATCACCTCCCAGCGCTGACGCGAGTCCAGGCCATCGAGGAAATTCAGTTCTTCCGAGCCGATGATCTGGATCTTGTTTGGATAGATGACGTTGAGGTAGCCGATCAGCGACGGGCGTCGCGCCTGCGCCACGCCCGGCTCAAGCACCCGCCCTTCGCCACGCATGCCCGACACCCAACGCAGCGCCATGCGCTCGTGGACGCTGTCGTAGAGCTGGCGCGCGCTGATCCGGTCCAAGCCGTTCCCCGTTGAGATCCGCGCGTGGCGCGGGCTGGCGACCATTGTGCCAGCTTGG
>JBDTIE010000329.1:0-7538 GCA_039936515.1 Rhodanobacter sp.
AGACGATGGGGACAATTCAAATTGGTGGAGCCAGGCGGGATCGAACCGCCGACCTCCTGCATGCCATGCAGGCGCTCTCCCAGCTGAGCTATGGCCCCGCCGCTGGAAGCCGAGAAGAATAGGTGCGCACAGGCAGTTCCGTCAAGCCTTTTCTGGCTGCCGCTCACGCATGCATCGCAACGCGCTCGTGTCCGACGGGAGTGCCATGCGTCTCTCCGACGTGCCGGTCATCCTCTAAGCTGGCACAAGGTCATTGCGCGGGAGTGGCATGAACGACATAGGCTTCATCCGCGACCTTGCGTTGGTCATGCTGATGGCCGGCGCCACCACCATCATCTTCCAGCGCCTGCGCCAACCGGTGCTGCTGGGTTACATCCTGGCCGGCGTGCTGATCGGGCCGCACACGCCGGGAATGCTGGTGGCCGATCCACGCACGATCGAGGACATCTCCAACCTGGGCGTGGTGCTGTTGATGTTCACGCTGGGGCTGGAGTTCAGCGTGCGCAAGTTGCGCCAGGTTGGCGTGGGCATGCTGGCGGTGGCGGTCGCGGAGGTGGCAACCATGCTGTGGCTGGGCATGGGCCTGGGCCGGTTGTTTGGATGGAACGGCATGGATGCGCTGTTCATCGGCGCGATCATCTCGTTGTCCTCCACCATGGTCGCCACGCGCATGCTCGCCGAGCGCGGGCAGCAGGGTGAGCGCTTTGCGCAACTGGTGGTCGGCCTGCTGGTGGCTGAGGACATGCTGGCCATCATCATGCTGACCTTGCTCACCGCGGTGGCCATCGGCGGCGCAGTGCAGACCGACGCAGCGCTGACGGTGGTCGGCCATCTCGGGCTGTTCGTGATCGTCGGCATGATCCTGGGCCTGCTGCTGCTGCCGCGGCTGATCGACTACGTGGCCGGGTTTGGTCGCGACGAGACCCTGCTGGTAAGCGTGCTGGGCGTATGTTTTGGCGCAAGCCTGCTGGCGGTGTGGATGGGCTTCAGCGTTGCCCTGGGTGCCTTCCTGGCCGGGGCGGTGGTGGCCGAGGCGCGCTGTGTTGGCCGCGTGTTGCGCATGATCGAGCCGTTGCGTGACATGTTCGCAGCGCTGTTCTTCGTGGCCATCGGACTCAAGATCGATCCCGGTTTGTTGCTGGACTACGCGCTGCCAGCACTGCTGATCGCGCTGGTGGTGATCATCGGCAAGACCGCGATCTGCAGCCTGGGCATCTTTGTCGTCGGTCACGACCCACGCACCGCGCTGCGCTCCGGACTGGGCATGGCGCAAATCGGCGAATTTTCGTTCGTGATAGCCGCGCTCGGGCTTTCTCTGCATGCGGTGAGCGATTTCGTGTATCCGATCGCGGTGGCGGTATCGGTGGTGTGCATGGCCACCTCGCCGTATCTGGTGCGTTCGTCGAACATCCTGACGCGTGGCTTGCGCCGCATCACGCCTCGGCCGCTGCGGGTGTTGGCGGTCAGCTACACCGGCTGGCTGAAGAACCTGGCGCCGGTCAACGAGAACGCCGCCATCGCCGCGATATTTCGCCGACTGCTCTGGCACATCGCGGTGAACGTCCTGCTGGTGATCACCTTGTTCATGCTTGGCGCGTGGCTCAACCGCCACGAGTGGGCGACGTTTTCGCGCATGGGCATCGGTCGCGACCTGCGCCACACGATGATCTGGGCCGGCGCGTTGTTGCTGTCGCTGCCGATGCTGATTGCGGTGTATCGCAAGGCCGAGGCACTGGGCATGTTGCTGGCGGAGCTGGGCATTCGCGAACGGTTTGCCGGTGGTTATACGCACGCCATGCGCAGCGTGCTGGCACGGTTGATTCCCTTGGGCGCGTTGCTGGCGCTGGCCATGCTCGTGGGTGCGCTGGGGGCGACCATCCTGCCGCCGCGCGGGGTCCTGCTGTCGTTGCTGCTGGTCGGCGTGGCGCTCGCGATCGTGCTGTGGCGCACATTGGTGCAGCTGCACGCGCGGTTGCAGGCGGCGCTCAAGGAGACGCTGGCGGACAATCCACCACCGGGTGGTGATGCGTCTTGACGCATGCGCGCCGATGCAGAACCTTTACCGCCACTGACGGTCCTACCTCCGCATCGTTGCCAAGAGCGCAGCGGCACAGCACAATGCGAGGCCTGCCCCGACCGGGGCCCGGTCCGCAATGCCGGCACATCCACACACGAGGAAGTTTCGAATGAAGCATTTTCTGCGTCCCACGTTGACGGCCGCTGCCATGGCTGTGGCGTTGGGCATGACGGCAAGCGCGTTCGCGCAGACTGCCGCGACCGGTACGGTCGACAAGGCCAAGGCCAGCTATGTAGTGGGTTGGCAGATCGCCGGCCAGGTGCCGCCGATCATGCGCGAAGAGCTGGACCCCACCGCGGTGGCCAACGCCGTCAAGGCGGCCTTGTCCGGTCAGAAGCCGACCATGAGCGACGCCGAAGCCAAGCAGGTCAATGAGGCCTTCATGGCCAAGATCCAGACCAAGTACAAGGCCGAGATGACCAAGCTCGGCGCCAAGAACAAGACCGAGGGTGAAGCGTTCCTGGCCAAGAACAAGTCCGCTGCGGGTGTCAAGACCACCGCCTCGGGCCTGCAGTACCAGGTGATCACGCAAGGTACCGGTGCGCGCCCGGGCCCGAACGATACGGTGCAGGTCAACTACACCGGCAGTTTTGTCGACGGTCAGGTGTTTGACGCCTCGGCCAAGCACAATCCGCCCGGTCCGGCGTCGATCCCGGTTGCCAATGTCATCCCCGGTTTCCGCGAGGGCTTGCAGTTGATGCAGGTCGGCGGCCACTACAAGCTGTTCATTCCGTCCTCGTTGGCCTATGGCGCGGAGCCGCAGCCGCCGATGCCGCCCAATGCGACGCTGATCTTCGACGTCACGCTGGTCAAGACCGGCCCGACGCCTGCTGGTGCACCGGCGCCTGCCGGCAAGTAAGCCGACGCGCAAGGCAAGTCCCACGAAGGGCGCGATCATCGCGCCCTTCGTGCTTTGAGGCGTGCACGGGCAAACCCAAGCCTGTGTACCGCGAGCGTCGCACGCTCGCCAGGAGCATTCGTCGCGATGATGAAAGTCAGCATTTTTGGTACCGGCTACGTGGGCTTGGTGACGGGCGCATGCCTGGCCGAGATGGGCAACCACGTGGTTTGCGTGGACGTGGACACGGACAAGGTGCAGCGTCTTGAGCGCGGCGAGATACCAATTTACGAGCCTGGGCTGGATGCGATCGTGCAACGCAACCGCGCTGCAGGCCGGCTGGATTTCACGACCGACCCGGCCATGGCTGTGGCGCACGCCGAAGTGATTTTCCTTGCCGTCGGCACGCCGCCGGATGAGGACGGCAGCGCAGACTTGCGCTATGTGCTGGCCGTGGCCGATACGATCGGCGCGCTACTGGAGCGTCCAGCGGTGATAGTCAACAAGTCCACGGTGCCGGTGGGTACCGCCGACCGCGTGCGCGCGAGCATCGGCGCGGGCCTGGCGGCGCGCAATGTCAGCCTGGTTTTCGATGTCGTTTCCAATCCGGAGTTTCTCAAGGAGGGCGCGGCGGTCGAGGACTGCCTGCGCCCGGACCGCATCATCGTGGGCACCGACAGCGAGCGGGCGGTGGCGGTGTTGCGGCGGTTGTATGCGCCATTCAACCGCAACCACGAGCGCATGGTGGTGATGGACGAACGCTCGGCCGAACTGACCAAGTACGCCGCCAATGCCATGCTCGCGACCAAGATCAGTTTCATGAACGAGATCGCCAACATCGCCGAGCGTGTGGGCGCGGACGTGGAGCTGGTGCGCCAGGGCATCGGCGCGGACCCACGCATTGGCTACCACTTCATCTACCCCGGTGCCGGTTACGGCGGCTCGTGCTTTCCAAAGGACGTGCGCGCGCTGGAGCACACGGCGCGCAGCCATGGTTATACGGCGCAGTTGCTGGGTGCGGTTGAGGCCGTCAACGGGCGGCAGAAGGACAAGCTGTTCGAGCTCATGCAGCGCCACTTCGGCGATTTGCGCGGGCGCACCATTGCCGTGTGGGGGTTGGCCTTCAAGCCCAACACCGACGACATGCGTGACGCGCCCAGTCGCAGCCTGCTGCAATCGCTGTGGCAGGCCGGCGCGCAGGTGCGGGCGTTCGATCCGCAGGCGATGGACGAGGCACGGCGCATCTATGGCGAGCGCCCGGACCTGGTGCTGTGTGCCAATGCCGAGGATGCACTGGAAGGGGCCGACGCATTGGCCGTGGTCACGGAGTGGAAGGCGTTTCGCAGTCCGGACCTGGCGCGCGTCCGTGCGGCACTGAAATCGGCTGTCATTTTCGACGGGCGCAACCTCTACGCGCCGGCGGCAGTGGAGCAAGCCGGTCTTGCCTACTACGGCATGGGCCGGGGTCGCAGCGTACGGAGCGGAGCATGAGTGAGCCGGTGGAGCAGCGCCTGACCGAGCTGGAGATCAAGCTTACCTTCGTCGATGATACGGTGCGTGCCCTGGCACAGGCCGATGCCGATCAGTCCTTGCGCCTGGCGGTGCTGGAACGCACGCTGCGCGATGTTCGCCGCGAGCTGTCAAGCCTGCGCCTGGCGCAAGCCGACGACCCGCACGGCGAACCGCCGCCACCCCATTACTGAGCAACCCGGACGGTCCAATCGATGGTTGATTCCTTGCGTGACCAGTTGTTGAAGTGTGGCGTCGCCACGCCAGCGCCGGTTGCGCGCGGGCGCCAGATGCCGCGCACATCAGCGGTAGACAAGTCGACCCCCGCAGCCAGGCGCGCGCCGAGTGCAGGTGCGCAGAAATCCGCGAAGTCCGCTGCCGCCGGCGAGATTGATCTGGCCAAGGCGTATGCGCTGCGCGCGCAAACTCAGGCGCGCGAACGCCGCCAGCTGGAACGCGCGGCAGCGGAGGCCGCGCGCGACAGGCGCGAACGCAAGGCGAAGCTGCAGCAGTTGCTGGATGGCAATGTGTTGAACAAGGCCGACGCCGACCAGCCGCGCAACTTTGAGTACGCCGGAAAGATCCGCCGCATGTACGTCGATGCGCAGCAACTGGTCGCGCTCAACCGCGGCGAGCTGGGTGTCGTGCAGCAGGGCGGCCGCTATCTGCTGGTCACGCGCGAGGTAGCCGAGCAGGTGCGGGCCATTGACGCACACCATCTGGCGCTGTTGCCCGATCCCGGTGCGGCGCCGGTAGTCGACGATGGCGTGCCTGACGACCTGATGTGGTAGTCGCCGATCCCGCACCTGTACCACGCAGGGCGGGTACCGCCCGCCGCCCGGAGATTGCTGTACCTCGTTCCAAAATGCGGCGAGCCGTGCCCGCCCTTCGTGGCAACGCCAGTCACAACTCGGCGCGAGCCGCCAAGGCAGGGTTATCCCAGCCGCGCTTGGGGGCAAAGCGCTCGCCGTAGTGGTGCGCGAGTTGCTGCAGGCGCTGTTGCACCTTGTCCACGCCTTCGCTGCGCAACCAGGTGATCGGTCCGCCCGTGAACGGCGCGAAGCCGGTACCAAAGATGACGCCAGCGTCCAACAGGTCCGCGTCATCGACCACGCCATCGGCCAGACATGCCACCGCCTCATTGACCATGGGCAGGATCATCCGCTCGCGCACGTCCGGCGGAGTGATGTAATCCTTGTCCACGTCGGGTTTTTGCGGCTTGCCATCGACCCAGACGTACAACCCCTCGCCGTCTTTTTTGCCGCGCTTGCCCGCCTGCAGCTGGCTGTCCAGGTTGGGTGGCACTTCCAGGCCGAGGAAAGGCGCCAGTTCGCGGCCGACCGAAGCGCACACGTCCAGTCCGACGACGTCGGCCAGCTCGATCGGGCCCATGGGCATGCCAAACTTCTTGGCCTCCCGGTCCAGTACCGCGCCGGGCACGCCTTCGCTATACATGCGCATGGCTTCGAGCAGGTACGGCATCAGGATGCGGTTGACCAGAAACCCGGGCGTGCCCTTGACCGCCACCGGCAGCTTGCCCAGCGCCTTGCACAGCGCCAGTGCGCGCTTCTCCACCGCCGGGTCAAGCTGGTCGTGGCGCACCACCTCGACCAGCGGCATCTGCGCCACCGGATTGAAGAAGTGCAGACCGAGGAAGTTTTGTGGACGAGCCAGGCCGCTGCGCAGTTCATCCAGCGGAATGCTCGAGGTGTTGCTGGCCAGCAGGCTGTCGGCGCGCAGTTGCGGCTCCAGGCGCGCGTACAGTTCACGCTTGGCGCTGCCGTCCTCGTAGATTGCCTCCAATGCAAGGTCTGCGTCGGCGACACCGCTGCCATCCGGATCGGCGCGCAGCCGCTTGATCGCCGCCTCGATCTTGTCCATGGATTTGAGCTTTTTTTCGTACATCTGCCGGGCGCGATCGAGTGCCGGCTGGATGTACTGCATGCCGCGATCGTTGAGCGTGACGTCGAAACCGCGCAGTGCGCACCAGGCGGCAATATCGCCGCCCATGACCCCGGCACCGACGACATGTACGCGATGCACCTGGGCGTCGATGCCGCTGCCCTGGTTCTTCAGCCGTTCACGCAAGAAGAAGATACGCGTCAAGTTGCGCGCCGTGGTCGTCTGCGCCAGCTTCGCCACGGAGCGCGCTTCCAGTTTCAGGCGTTGCGTGATGTTGCCTCCGCCGCGGCGCCAGACATCAATCAATGCAAACGGGGCGGGGTAGTGATCCGCGCGCACCTTGGCCGCGGTCTGGCGCTGCATCACCGGCGCCAGGATTTGCCGTGCCAGCCAGGTGTTGTCGGCCCAGGCCTTTGCCCGTCGCGCGAATGGCCTTGCCTGTGGATGGCGCAGCAACTGGCGTGCATCGGCCAGCAATTGCTCGGCGCTGGCAAGGCGGTCCACCACGCCCAGCGCCAGCGCCCGCTTCGCGGACAACGTCTTGCCCGCAAGCATCAGCGGCATGGCTTGTGTGGCGCCGATCAAGCGCGGCAGGCGGGCGCTGCCGCCCCAGCCCGGATGGATACCCAGCATGACCTCCGGCAGTCCGATGCGCGTGCTTTCAGCGTCCACGGCGATGCGTTGGCGGCAGGCCAGCATCAGCTCCACGCCGCCGCCCAGGCACGCACCGTGGATGGCGCCTACGGTGGGACAGCGCAAGCGGGCCAGCGATTCGAATACGCGTTGGCCATGTTCGATGTTTTCCAGAACGCTGCCCTGGCGTGCGTAATTGGCAAATTCGGTGATGTCCGCGCCCACGGCCAACCCGGACTCCTTGGCCGAATGAATGATGACCCCCACTGGCTCTTCGATTGCCAGGCGTTCGACGATCTGCGCCAGCTCGTCGAGCACCGCGCGGGAGATCGCGTTGACCTTGCTGCCGGCGCGGTCAAGCGCCAGCAGGACAACTCCGTCTTCGCCGACGCTGGTCTTCCAGTGGTTGAAACGCAGACCTTCAAACATGAGCAAGATACGGGTCGTGGAGTAAGCCGGAACCATACCGTTCCGGGGTGACGATTGCGAGACGGACCGCCGCGGCATGCCGCGGGCGCGCAGATGGGTGCCGCTTTGCGCTACCTTGTCGGGTGGGGCAGCGAATTGGCCGTGCCTACG
>JBDTIE010000330.1:0-2234 GCA_039936515.1 Rhodanobacter sp.
GTCGGCGGCAGCCAGCGCGGGTGCATCGTTGATACCGTCACCGGCCATCGCCACGCGGCGCCCTTCAGCGCGCAAGGCGTTCACGACAACAGCCTTGTTCGCGGGCGATACATCCGCATGCACCTCATCGATGCCCAGCGTTTGCGCCACCGATTGCGCGGTGGTGGCGTTGTCACCGGTCAACATCACCACGCGCAAACCAGCGTCACGCAGCGCTTTGATCGCCGCCGGCGTATCTGGTTTGATGCGATCTGCAACCACCAGCAGCGCAGCCAGCGCACCGTCAACAGCCAGAAAGATGACCGTCGCACCGTGTCCGCGCGCTTGCGCTGCTTGAGCGTTCGCGTCATCGCTGATCGTCACCTGCAGCTCGGCCATCAGCTTGGCGTTGCCCAAGGCCACTGTATGGCCGTCTACTTGCGCGCTGACGCCTTGGCCAGTCAACGAAAGGAACTTGGTGGCGTTCAGCGGCGCGACGCCTTCGCTGTTCGCTGCGTTCACGATGGCGCGCGCCAGTGGATGCTCACTGGGGCGTTCCAGCGCAGCAGCCAGTGCCAGCAGGCGTTCGCGTGTCTGCTTGCCGAGGATAGTCACCGCAGTCAGTGCCGGCTTGCCTTCGGTCAGCGTCCCCGTCTTGTCCACGACCAGCGTATCCATTTCACGCATGCGTTCAATCGCGCCAGCGTCCTTGAACAACACGCCATGCTGCGCGCCACGACCACTCGCAACCATGATTGAGATGGGCGTGGCCAAACCCAGCGCACACGGACACGCGATCACCAGTACCGAAACCGCCGCGATCAAAGCGTGTGCAAAGCGCGGCTCCGGCCCCACCAATGCCCACGCCGCAAAAGCCAGCAGCGCCACGGCGACCACGGCCGGTACAAACCATGCCGCGACTTTGTCGGCTACGCGTTGCAGCGGGGCCTTGCTGCGCTGTGCTTGCGCCACCAGCGCCACGATTTGCGCCAGCATGGTTTCGCCACCCACTTTCTGCGCACGCATGCTCAGTGCGCCGTCCTGGTTCACCGTGCCGCCAGTCAGTAGATCATCTTTTGCCTTGGCTACCGGCATCGGCTCCCCGGTAAGCATGGATTCGTCGACATGGCTCGCACCGTCGATTACCACACCATCGACAGGCACTTTTTCGCCAGGGCGTACGCGCAAAACGTCGCCGCTATGCACGTCATCCAGCGACACATCGCGCTCACTGCCGTCAGCCGCAATACGGCGCGCGGTTTTCGGCACCAGCCCCAGCAGTGCCTGCAATGCTGCACCAGTGCGACGACGCGCACGCAATTCCAGAAAATCGCCCAGCGTGACCAAGGTGACGATGACCGCTGCCGATTCGAAATACACCGCCACGCGGCCGTGCATGTCACGAAAACCCTCCGGAAAAATCCCCGGCAATAGAAACGCTACCGCGCTGTATAGCCACGCCACCCCAGTACCCAATGCGATCAACGTGTACATGTTTGGATGCCACGGCCTCAGCGAACGCCAGCCGCGTGCGAAGAACGGCGCACCACCCCACGCCACTACTACGCTGGCCAGCACAGCTTCGACCCAGCCCGCCACATCAGACCATGGCGCCGGCAGATGCCAGCCGAATAAATGCGGCCCCATCGCCAACAGAAACACCGGCAAAGTCAGTGACAGCAACGTCCAGAAGCGTTGCGTCATCGAACGCAGCTCGTCACCGGCGTCGTTATCCAACGTTGGCAGCATGGGCTCCAGCGCCATGCCGCACTTTGGGCAGTTTCCGGGGCCGGCTTGTTGCACTTCCGGATGCATCGGGCAGGTGTAGATCGTGCCGGCAGGGGCGGTCGGCGCAACCTTGCGTTCACTCAAGTAGTCATTCGGCGCAGCTACGAATTTTTCGCGACAGCGTGCCGAGCAGAAATGCCAGGCCTGGCCGTCATGCTCAGCGTGATGCTTCGTGCTCAGCGGATCCACATTCATGCCACAGACCGGATCCTTCACCGTGTTCGCCGCGTGACCTTCACCGTGTGCGGCGTGGTCGTGCGCGCCAGGTGCCGCGGTCGCCAGCTTCGGCTTCGCCAGATAACGCGCCGGCTCGGCCTCGAACTTCACCTTGCAACCGCCGCTGCAGAAGTGGAATACCTGACCCTCATACGTGGATTGATGCTTCGAGTTGGCTGGATCCACATCCATGCCGCAGACGGGGTCTTTCACCATGTTCGGTGTGTGTACGTCATCGTGCAGATGCGCAG